>JBBJOD010000248.1:0-7480 GCA_037721715.1 Chitinophagaceae bacterium
TAACTGCTCAGTCATTACTACTTACTTAAGGATTTACGTTTTTCATCAAGAAATTCCTGCACTTTTTTCTGGAGTATTCCCTTGGCCCTTGCCAACTGAGATTTACTTGTACCTTCACTGATACCTAAAATACCACCAATTTCTTTATGAGAAAATCCTTCAATTGCATACATATTAAATACCGTACGATATCCTGGCGAAAGATCCTGCACTAATTTAATTATATCCTTTTCCGCCAATTTATCCAATGCACTTACAGAACTATCCTTTACAAGAGCTTCTTCTCTCTCACTAGTACTAAATAAATTAACTTTTCTTCTGTAATGTTCTATAGATGTGTTAACAAAAACCCTTCTGATCCATCCTTCAAATGACCCTTCCGCCCTAAATCTGTCTAAATTTTTGAAGATTTTTATAAAACCCTCCTGCAACAAATCTTGGGCGTCATCGGTGTTATTAGAATAACGAAGGCAAACCGCATACATTTTGGAAGCAAAACGATTATAAAGTTCCTCCTGCATCCGGTTGTCTCCAGAAAGACATCCCCGGATTAAGTCGGGTTCACTTATATTTTGGTTGCTTCCTGTGTTCACTATCTTGTTTTTATATAAACCTGCAAAAGTTAATAAACCCCATATTGCAAAAATAAAACCAATTTGTCGCATGCCTTTCGCCGGTGGCTAAACTGGCTCTTTTCTGCGATCGTCATTTCAGCGAATGTTTTTTTGCTTTGTGCCGGTATAAACAGGCAATCGTAACCAAATCCATTATGGCCCTGTGGGGCAAGCCCGATATGGCCTTCGCAAATTCCTTCAAAAGTATATTCCTTCTTATTGATTAGAAGCGACATAATCGTCCTGAACCTGGCACCTCGATGTGTGGTGGCACCTAACTCGAGTAAAAGCTTCTCATTATTCCTGTCAAAGCTCTTATCAACACCGGCATACCGTGCACTTTTTACCCCAGGTTCGCCCTTTAAATATGCCACTTCCAAACCAGTGTCTTCCGCCATGCAATTTTTGCCGGTCAATGTATAAATAACACGAACTTTTTCTAACGCATTTGCTTCCAGGGAATCATAGGGTTCAGGGATATCTATTTGAATGCCAGCCTGTTTTAGCGTGCTGATTATTACCTTGTTACCTATCGCTGCCTGGATTTCTTTCGCCTTATGCTCATTATTGGATGCAAACAATAAGGTAGTCATAAGGCCTGATTTAAGTTGGTTGTGGCTTCTACATGTATTAAGGGTGAAAATTTACGGCTAACTAACACTTAATTTAATTCTTAAACATTGAATAATTGCTTTAGACAATCCCATAATTTCCTTTTATGCAATTTACCTTCAGGGTTTTCGATATTTAGATCTTCCAATGCGGGAGAACAAATGAAGGAAACACCATCTGTACTCTGCAAAACAAATTTCATTAATCCCTGATGGCCCACCATCTTTGTTGCTTCTTCCCCAAAAATCAAGACAGTTTTTAACTTCAAAGTAATTACCAGGTCAGTAATTTTTTCAGTGGAATGAGCCGTATTAACGATAGCAATGTCTTCAACATTCAGTTTACAGGCTTTAAGGATTACGCTTAAAAAATCTAGCTGTTCGTCAGGTAAGTAAACTTCCTGTGGATAATAAACAAGAATAGCTGTGTTTTTTTCATTATTACCCAGGTAAGACAAAGTCGGAGGATCGGATATTTTGACTGGTATATCTTCCACTCTTGACTCGTGCCTGGTGGAAGGTACTAGAACCAGCGAAGAGCCGTAAATAGCTGCAATCATTTCATCAGGCAATCGTATGTTACTAAAGCTCATAGTCTTAAACACGCTGAATTGTAAAAAGATCTTAACTACTAACACCTGTTAGTAAATAAGCCTCCAATTTTTGCCACCAATTTTTTTGTTTGTTTCTTTGTAACAAATTTATACTTTATTATGGTTGGCACGTACGATATAAACGTAACGAAGGTTGAAAGGAGCAAATTGCATGATATACACCTTGTTGACATACCTTTCGGTAAGTACTTTACAGATCATCTTTTAGAAGCTGATTTTGAAAATGGCGAATGGAAAAATATTGAGATTAAACCCTACCAGCCTTTGTTGTTAAGCCCATCACTGGCTGCACTGCATTATGGGCAGGCTATATTTGAAGGCATCAAAGCCTACAAGGATCCTATGGGGAACACGGCGATTTTCCGGCCGCTGGAGAACTATAAACGTTTTAATTTATCTGCGAAGAGAATGCAGATGCCTACGGTTCCGGAAGAGATATTCATTGAAGGATTGCGGCAGCTGTTAAAACTAGACAGGAACTGGGTACCTGCAAAAGAAGATCATTCCTTGTATATCCGGCCCTTTATGTTTAGTTCTGACGAATTAATCGGAGTTAGGCCATCTGAGAATTATAAGTTCATGATTATTCTTAGTCCTACAGGTCCATATTATACGGCTCCTATGCGCATATATGTGGAAGAGAAGTATACTAGGGCCGCTCCCGGTGGAATAGGGTTTGCAAAAGCAGCAGGCAATTATGGCGCAAGCATGCTGCCAACCGCTGAAGCAAAAAAGAATGGTTATGACCAGGTTGTGTGGACCGATGCTTTTGAGCACAAGTATGTGCAGGAAATAGGAACCATGAACGTCTTTTTTCTCATTGGTAATACTGCCATCACCCCCGATCTTGAAAATGGCACCATACTCAACGGGGTAACGCGCAGCAGCGCAATTGTGATTTTAAAAGAGATGGGTTTAGTGGTGGAAGAAAGAGGCCTGCATATTGACGAAGTGGTGGAAGCTTACCGCAATGGAACGTTGAAAGAGGTTTTCGGAACCGGTACGGCGGCAACCATCTCCCATATCAGGGAACTCCGCTATAAGGATTACGATATGATTTTTGAGGTAGAGAATTGGAAAATAAGCCGGGAACTTAAAAAACGACTTGATGAAATCCGGGAAGGCAAAGTAGCTGACCGTTATAATTGGATGTTCAAAGTATAGGTAAAGGTCACGTCTAAAAAACTTTGTTTTTATTTTTCTTATTCCGGTTGGTTACCTTACCTTTGCCGTCCAAAATAAAAAGGTAGAATGCCTACAATTCAACAGTTAGTTCGTAAAGGAAGAGAGATTATAAGGCCCAAAAAGCCGAATTCTGCACTTCGAAAAGTTGCCAAGGTTCGCCTTACCAATAAAATTGAGGTCATAGCCTATATTCCTGGTGAAGGGCACAATTTACAGGAACACTCTATTGTATTAATCAGAGGTGGTCGTGTAAAAGATTTACCAGGGGTGAGATATCATATAGTACGTGGCAGCCTGGATACCGCGGGTGTAAAAGACAGGAAGAAAAGCAGGTCGAAATATGGCACAAAAAGAGAAAAAGCCGGAGCTAAAGCTCCCGCAAAGAAATAATCCGTTGACCGAAAGGATTTTTTTACAGTATAACTCCAGGAAAACCGCAGTATAAAGGTTTATTTATAAAAAAGTGATATTATGAGGAAAGCTCAAGCAAAAAAATTGCCGCTGGCCCCCGATGCTAAATACAATGATAAGCTGGTTACCCGGTTTGTAAATAATATTATGTGGCAGGGCAAAAAAAGTGGTGCTTTTAGTATTTTCTACGACGCGTTAGATAAAGTAGGCAAGCAAACAGGTGAGGAAGGATATGAGATTTGGCGCCGGGCATTATCTAATGTCACTCCGGCGGTTGAAGTACGTAGTCGTAGAATAGGAGGAGCAACTTTTCAGATTCCGGCGGAAGTAAGGCCAGACAGAAAGATCTCTTTAAGTATCAAATGGCTGGTAAGATTCAGCCGGGAGCGCAACGGTAGAAGCATGGCCGATAAACTGGCTAATGAAATTGTTGCCGCAAGCAAAGGGGAAGGTGGAGCTTTCAAAAAGAAAGAAGATACACACAGGATGGCAGAAGCTAACAAGGCATTTTCCCATTTCAGGATTTAAAAAACAATTACCGAATATATTAGCCACTCTTTACCGGGTGGCTTTTTTATTTAGTAACTTACTTCTTTAAATTATTTTAATATAATGACAACGAGACTTGCCTTTATAAAGAACTCCTCACTTATTGCAGCGGGTTTCATGCTTGAACCGTCTGCATTCTGGTTAAGTACTAATAAAGTGGGGCTTGGCTTATATACACTACGGAACGAATTAAGCAAAGATCTCAACGGAACCTTAAGCCAGGTAGCAAAAATAGGCTACAAAGACGTGGAGACCTTTGGGTATAACGGTAAATACTGGGGCAAATCTCCGGCTGAATTGGCATCCTTGCTTAAATCCATGGGTTTGATTTCAACCAGTGGCCACTATTTCTCTGCAGAGTCATTTCTGGAAAATGGTTGGGAGAATAAATGGAAAGCAGCGATTCAAGATGCCGCCACCCTCGGACAGAAATATGTTGTGGTGCCCTTTCTGGGTGAATCATTCAGAACGATAGAAAACTATAAAAAACTTGCAGGTTTTTTCAACAAGGCTGCACAGCTTTGTAAGCAAAGCAAGATGAACTTCGTTTATCATAACCATAGTTTTGAATTTGATAACGTTAAAGGGGAGTCAGGTTTTGAAATTCTTATGAAAACAGATAAAGCGGTAAGCTTTGAAATGGATATTTATTGGGTAAGTTTTGCCGGAAAGGATCCGGTAGCACTCATGAAAGCCCATCCCGGAAGGTTTCCCTTGTGGCATGTGAAAGATATGGACAAAACCCCCAAGAAGTATTTTACAGAAGTAGGTAATGGAGTGATAGACTTCAAAAAGATCTTTGCCCATGCAAAACTTGCAGGTATGAAACACTTTTATGTAGAACAGGACATGTCTCCTGGATCACCGTTCGACAGCATTCAAAAAAGCATCGGGTACTTAAAGAAAAACATCGTTAAATAATTTATTCTGTTATGTCGAGCCGTAGAACGTTTATAAGCAATGGTTCAAAATTGGTGGCTGGTGGCCTACTTCTTAATTCCGTGCAAAATAATATGTTTGCAAGAGGAATATGGTCCAGTGACCAGGTAAACATTGGAGTGATCGGAATTAAAGGGCAGGGGTTCTCCGACCTGAAGGCAGCTTTAACAGTACCGGGAGTAAATCTTATTGCCATATGCGATGTAGATAAAAATGTTATTGATACCAGGATGGCTGAACTGCAGAAATCAAATGTTGATGTTTCAAAAATCAAAGTTTATGGCGACTACCGCAGACTGCTGGATCAAAAAGACATAGATGCCGTGATCATTGGAACTCCCGATCATTGGCATGCTTTACAGATGATACAAGCCTGTGAAGCAGGTAAACATATTTTCGTTGAAAAGCCTATTGGTAATTCTATTGCTGAATGTGATGCCATGGTTGCTGCACAACAATATTCAAAAAGGGTAGTACAGGTGGGCCAATGGCAAAGAAGCCAGCAGCATTTCAAAGATGCCGTCGATTTCCTGCACACTGGTCAATTGGGAAACGTACGTACGGTAAAAGTATGGTGTTACCAGGGATGGATGAAACCCGCAGCAAAACAGCCAGATAGTGTTCCGCCTGCAGGTGTGGATTATAAGATGTGGCTAGGTCCTGCACCTGCCAGGGCTTTCAATGCCAGCAGGTTTCATTTTAATTTCCGCTGGTTTTGGGATTATGCAGGAGGGCTCATGACCGATTGGGGCGTTCACCTGATGGATTACGCGCTGCATGGCATGGGTGCAGATGTTCCAAAAACTATTTCTGCCCTGGGAGGAAAATTTGCTTACCCGGATCTTGCAGAAGAAACTCCGGATACGCTGACCGCGTTGTATGAATTCGATAAGTTTAATATAGTATGGGATCATGCCATGGGTATTGATAATGGTTCCTATAACCGTGATCATGGCATCGCCTATATTGGTAACAACGGCACGCTGATATTGAACAGGGGCGGTTGGGAAGTTATCTCTGAAAGGCAGTCGGGGAATAAGGTAGAAAAGCCTCTTGTGAAGCCTAGCGATAACGGACTTATTAAACACATGGAAAATTTCATAGGTGTTATCAGGTCTGGTAAAATGGAGGAGCTCAATGCTTCTATCCAGGTGGGCGCTCATGTTGCTAAAGTGTCGCAAATGGGAAATATCGCATTCCGTACCCAACAAAAGCTGGAATGGAATAAATCTAAAGGAAAATTTACCACTGAAAGTGTGAACGACGAATACCTGGCAAAGAAGTATCACAACGGGTACAAGTTCCCGGTAGTGAAGGTGTAAGGAACTGTCGCTATCGGTTTGTTTATCGCATGTTTGGAGTTATTCTTACCAACATCCTGGGAACCGCCAATCCCCATCATTTGAAAACACATTTTAAATATGCAAAAAAATAACCCGTGGTATCGGGTTATTTTTGAATAGATTAATAACTGTACTATTACAATCGTTTAATCTTCACATTTTTAAACCAGACTATGCTTCCGTGAGATTGCAACGCAATCCGGCCTGTCTTTGATTTGGCAAATCCCGGCATGGATTTAAATTTACTACCCGCAACAAGTTTATTCCAGTTATCATTCCACATAGTGGTTGAAACAACCTGCTCTCCATTCAGGTATAAATCCAGTTTGCCATTGTTCAGGACAATCTCCGCCTGGTTAAATTCTGACACGGGGTGGACATTTTCTTTAGAGACAGCTATGAGATCATACAAATCCCCGGCACGGTGTTTTGGATTTTTAGCATCTGGATGTCCATTGTTGTCGATAATTTGCATCTCAAGTCCTGTAAAATAAGTTTGCTTAAATTTTGCAGTGTCTTCTACAACATTAAAAAGCAGGCCGCTATTGCCTTTGGGCGCTATACGCCATTCATATTTCAAATTGTAATTCTCGAATTCCTCATTCGTTACGAGGTCACGATCGTGCAGTTGGCGTTCATTAGCGGTATCATAATATAACATTCCATCTGCCACTTTCCAGGAAGGCCCGGACGCAGAACTTCCATAGCTGTGCCAGCCTGATGTACTTTGTCCATCAAAAAGCAGTTTCCAACCGTCTTTTTTTTCTTTGCCAGTTAATGCATTAGGTGAGGCTGCGTCGTTCATTGCTTTTTTCTGATTACTACAGGCAGCCACCAAAATAGATAAACCCAGTATTAATAAATTTTTTACCATTATTTGTTTTTAAGCAGGAGTATGTATTTTACCATTTGTGTTGCATCTTCTTTGGTAATATTTGGATGTGGCGTCATAGCCACAGGTCCCCAAACGCCACTGCCACCTTTGATTACTTTATCGGCAAGGAGGCTGATGGTTTGATCGTCTGATGTATATTTATTGGCAACATCGCGATAGGCAGGTCCAGTGGCCTTTTCATCAACCTTATGACAAACAAGACAGTCCGACTTTGCAATAAGTTCCAGGCCCTTTACATAATCAGGATTTTCGGTCACATCAACCTTTGCTGGCTCCGGTGTGGTAGTGGTTCCTGTGCTATTTTCAGAAGTTGAATCGG
>JBBJOD010000249.1:0-7479 GCA_037721715.1 Chitinophagaceae bacterium
AAATTCAAGAATTCGGATCTTTCTGCAGAAGTCACCCGCTCACTATTTAACACAGCAAGGCAATACCGTGAAAGTTTCGATGTATACGGCTCACTTAAATCTTTCGAATGGACGCTGATAGAAGACGAAGATGCTGTTATTCATACTGGCGAAAAACCTGAGAAAGTAAAAATACCAGACTTTGGTCACCTGCTGCCACCCAGCATACAGGCCTTTACAAAGGGAGGAGTGTATGATGATCAAACCAATGTTCACTTGTCATTTTTACAAGGCTCGGGTCATGGCGGTTCCCATCCTCACCTGGTTCATGAATTAATCGATGCCTTAATTAACAAGCGCGAGCCTTTTCCAAATGCACGTCAATCGGCTAACATCACCTGCGTTGGCATTCTCGCACATGAGTCAGCCATGAATGGGGGTGAAAAAATTGCCCTGCCAGACTTTACTTTGTCGTAAAAATCTCCTTCATCAAAATATATACGGCCTGTCATAGCAATGACAGGTTTTTTTTGGCCGCATTATCACAATGAATGTGCGAGTTAAATAGTAAATATTTTTTACATTTATACCAAAGACCACTGTAAAAAAAAAGTGTGTGTTATTGGAAAATAATAGTAACTTTTAACTTCATTACTACGCTTGCTGGCAATAAGGCACACCAGACAAATAGATGCTGCTGGTATCAAATGTACGCAGCATATACATCCCGGTTGACTAATATCTGACACTACCAAAACGATAAACGATACTATTGTTTGAAATCGTACTTACAGGTCATCCAGTTTTGTAAAACTTAAAAACATATCTTATGCCTACACCCACATCGCCACACATCCATCCAAAAAAAATGACCATTGAATTTTCCCTTCAAAATCATGTTACTTCCAAAGTGTCCTTAACAGGCATTAGCCAGGTATCGTTGGCAGGCACTTTTAATAATTGGGCACAGGACGCGCTTTTTATGAAGCCTGACAGAAAAGGTGTATGGAAGATTGAGATACCTATGTTACCTAAAGGTGTATACCAGTATAAGTTTTTTATTGACGATAAAATGTGGATGGAAGACGTGGATAATCCCAACAGGCAACCTGACGGATTAACTGGGTTCAACAGCATTCTATATGTTTGAACAGGAAAGACAATCTGTATTTATCCTGATAACTACGTGGCAGCCTACCAGTTTGTTGTTACATAATCACAAGGCGCTCTTACTAAACGTACTATTTAAAGTAACGACCTGCAAGTTTTGGTACCGTTTAAAAAACTGGTAAGGTGTTATTTTTAATGTAGATCTTCGTTTATGCAAGACCTGTCGCGTTCATTCAAATAGCAAAAATACCTGTCAGTTGGCAGCGAACTTGAAGCTTACCTCCTATTAAATACCACCATGGATTATGAAAACTTTTAACGAAATGATTCAATCTGACAAGCCTGTGCTTGTTGATTTTTTTGCCGAGTGGTGCGGACCCTGCAAAGTAATGGCCCCGATTTTAAACGATCTTAAGAAAGACCTAATGGATGATGTGACCATACTAAAAATAGATATCGATAAAAATCCACAGGCTGCCCAGGCTTACCAGGTTCAGGGGGTGCCTACATTCATTGTTTTCCAAAACGGAAAAATTAAATGGAGGCAATCAGGTGTAATAAGCGCTGCCCAACTTAAAAATGTGATTAGCCAGTACAAGGTTATTGTAAATAGGTGACCTCTTATTCAAGTTATGGACCAACAACATTCAAAACCCCTTTCATAATTAAATAGTGACCTGGATATGTACAGACGTATTCGTAATCTCCCGGTTTATCTGGTACGGTAATAAAGATGGTATCAGACTGGCCCGGTTGAAGTAGCAGTGTATGATGGAGCACTTTCGCAGAAGCCGGTATATAATTCAAACGCTGCCCGTTAAGTCCCAGGTTGATAGCCATTACGCCCACTTCATCAGAAGAGCTGGGAGATGTAAATACCAGGTTATGCAACATATCGTCATTGTTGAAAAAAGTAACTTTTAATTTGGTACCGGCTTTGACCGTAATCTTTTCCACGTCGAATTTCAAACCCGGTTTCGTAGAAATAGTGAGACTCTGATCAGGCCCGTTCGTCCATTCAGCTGGCTGTTTGGTAAGATGCTTAGCAACAGTTACCTTCTTGTTAACGGCAGTTTTTTCAGGCACTGTTCTGTTAGTCATTTCCATCACATGCTTAACCCTCGATACAGGTTTCACCCGGTTTTCTGCAGTGATCACAAGTTTGTCTCCATCTGGGATCGCGTTCACGGTATAATAAGCAAAATTGTGTAAAAGTGAGAAGTAATTAGCAGAGCGTACCCCTTCCGCTTTTATTTCATGAATGTATCCTGTAATAAGGCTATCTGTTACTAATCTCACTTTCCTGTTATCGGGAGACAATGATATAGCCTTGATGGCCCGCTCAGTATTGTTGATTACAGGGCTTCCATAAGTATGATGGTATTTATAGGAAAAACTAGTAACACTATACGAAGCTGCATTTCGGGCAGACGCCGCATCAACTGGTTTTGTAAACTCCAGTTCAAATCCATCCGGCTGAACTTTGATTGTTTGGATCTCGAACGGCATAAGCCCGTTCCATTCCAGCCGTTGAACACCAAATGGCGCCTTACCGGTTGAGCCCCAGCCCCTGTTGGTCATCCCGGCAAACATGCTTCCGTCTGATCCCCAGCACATGCGTAGTATACCGGATGAAAATCCTTCGCGGAAAGGAAATACAGCACCCTGGTAAATTCCTTTTACTTTTTCAAGGTAAACACGCATAATCTTACTTTGTCCCTGGTCGCCTACAAAGAGCTGACCTTCGAAAGGACCCATTTTTCCCTCTTTTCCATAGCTTAAGATTCCGGATGTTGATATACCCAGTATTGTATGCGGAAACCAAACAGAAGGTGTCTTTAAACCAGGTACCTTTTTTGCCACTTCAAATTTAGGTTCCCCTGTATCCGGAATGTCGCCTTTTTTCAATTTTACAGGCGAGCCCGGCAACGATGACCATATCAGGCTTGCAGGATTGCCAACAAAATCTCCCTTTTCCACATGTGTCACGTTACCAGATCCTACCCAGTCACCCTGGTTTTCGGCATAAAATATATCTCCTTTGTCATTAAGGGCAAAACCGGCTGGTGAACGAAAACCTGAAGCAAATGGAGTCATTACACCATCTGGTGTTATCTTCAGCATCCACCCGTGCCATCTTGATAAGCTTTCTCCAAAACCTATCCAGCCAAGGTTAAGTGTGACCACCATATTTCCTTCATTATCGAGGATAGGTCCGTACGCGTACTCATGGTAGTTACCTGCCAGCGGCCAGGAATATACCGTATGGTATTCGTCTGCCTCACCATCCCCATCAAGATCCCTTAAACGGGTAAGCTCCGATCGCTGTGTCAGGTATAAATCGCCTTTGATGTAATTTAAGCCTAAAATTTCGTGCATTCCCTGGGCAAACAGGTGGTACCTGGGTGGCATACCGTTTTTCATGTAGGGGTTGTGTATAATCCATACTTCTCCATGACGGGTAGATACCGCCATAGCATCGTTTGGCATCATTACCATCCCTCCTACTTCTAAAGAAATACCCTCCGGAACAGGCATGTTTTGGATGGGGTAAAAATCTGCTTCCTTTTGAATCTTCGTGCTGGTGTCCCGGGCGGGTTGTGCAGACATCGTATAGCTGGAAAGAGTAAGTAAACAAGTGATCATTAATATCACTTGATGGATTGCTGGGTTTGCCATAATTTTCATTGTTACCAGGTAAAATAATAGCTGATCGGCGCATCGTTTACAACGGGCACCATCAATTCATTTCCTTTTGATGTTTGACGGATAAAAGGTTTTGCTCGTTTGTCTATCCGTATATAATAAGACTTATCATCAATTCTGTAAAACCCTTCCGACACAATGCTTATTTTTTTGGCTGCAGTCACTCGTAGAAATAATTTAGCCGGAGCATTTGTTACTTTTACTTCACGAAGAAGGGATTTTCCCAGCTCGGCTGTTGAAATCTTATCTGTAACCGAAGCGCCTCTAAGCAGGTAATTAAACGCAGGATAACGAAGGCTGTCTAAGGTATATCCTTTGATTTGCATGTCATCATATGCAATTGAATCTGGCCAGGGTGCACCAGCATCCGGTAGTACCGCTAATGAGGGCGCATCGGATAAACTTACCAGGCTGCCCAGAGGCATGGCAAGTTGTGGTTCTCCTCGTTGAACCCACATATCCGTTACATCAAGAAATTCTCCCCGCCAGACTTGTATTAGCGCTCCCTGCTTCATGTCGTAAGAATAATTCGTGTGCGTAGCGTCTCCTACTGATATGGCATGTGTTAGTTTCATACTGCCATAATTTAAAAAGCTCCGTAAAAGGTAGGGCTTGCTTTGTGGGTTGATAACAACAGGGTCCGTAAATTCTGCAATAGGCGTTGAACTCTTATCCTGCAGGTCCTTTTTATCAGTATTCAAACCCTGAATAGATAAAGCCAGCGCACCTTTTACTTCGGCAACATTTTTTACATAAACCAGCCTTAATTTGTGTGCACCCGGCGATAAATTAACCTGTTCTTTCCGGTAGCTATGGTTCCACCTGTTTGTAATTCTTTCAATCAACATTTTGTCATCAATATATACGCGCCCCAGCCCATAAGTAAGTAGGGAGAAGGTATAATTATCCTGGGTTGGAATGTGTATTTCGGCTTCAATATCAATGGCAAATAGTTCATCCCCCTTGCCGGTATTCCAGGTAAGTTGTGAAAGGGTGTCTTGTGATGCAATTGTAAATTTCGACAGGTCAGGAAAAGACTGATTGGAACTTTGATTGGAGGTACTGGAAGACTGGCTTTTCAGTGCGCCCTTGTAATACCGGTACTTAATCTTATCCAACCTTACTTCCAATGGATGAATAAGCCGGTAACTAATATTTCTAAAAGCAACCACCCCTTGACCTTTTTGTAGGACCAACGGACCAACTAATTTTTCATCAGTAAAAGGGGCATTTCTTGCAGGGCCGCTAACTTGAACCCGGCTGTGAATCAGAACGCCATTCAGGTAAACCTCTTCAAATGAAGCATTGCCCACTTTTTGGCCGCTCGCATTTATATGGGGCGACCGGAATACAATACTTAAGTGTTGCCACAAACCAGGGGCCCGGCAAACATTCATCAGGGGGGCCATTCCCTCATAACCTTTATTCATTCCTGGTCGCCCCTCATCCCACCGCTCAGTGATACCTCCACAATTAGCCAGTCGAGAAGCTGGTACCGCCCAACTATCAGAAAGTTGAATGCCGTAACGACCCTGTAAGTAAACCCGTGCATCCGCGCCTTTTGATAACATAAAGTCCAGGTCTAGCTCAAGATCACCAGTTTCTACCATTGTTTGAAGATTCGGGTTTTCGCTTTCCTGTGGAAGACTTACCAGGATTCCGGTTCCTTTAGCCAAATTTATTACTGACGAACTATAAAGATCACCGTTGAGCGCAGAACCGATTTTCCAGCCTTTTTCAGCTCGGCGAAATAAACCCAGGTCGTTTAATGAAATGGTAACAAAGCCGGGTTTTGGATTTTGTGCCTGGATTAACGGCACACACATCACTATTAGGAGAATAAGAGATACTATTGCTTTAACTTTTCTCATGCAATTTTAATTAAGTAGTTTGCTTCTGAAAGATTTTATACTTACTTAGGTTGTAAAAAGGTGGTAGATTATTTACAATATTTGCCTGAGATGCTATAACAACAGGTTGGAAAATGTTTTTTTTCATATACAAGTATTGGCATTAAATGTACATTGAATTGAATTATCCATGAATTTTTTCTAAACAGGCCTTCGTCTAAATAAATAGATTCGTTCATAGTAAAATGAAAGCGGGTATTCCAGCTTTCAGCAGTTGTATTGTTCAGGCCGGCGTCAACGATTGACCCTTTCAATAAATAGTGTAAGAAAAATAAAGTTTTATGCCCGAGTTACCCGATTTAGAAGTTTTTAGCCATAACCTTAATAAAAGACTCAAAGGTAGAATCGTTAAGAATATCCAGCTTTACCCTGGTAAGAAAACTACCGTTACTTTGCATGAACTGAAAGAAAACCTTGAAGGCCAGACCCTGAAAAATATCACCAGAGAAGGCAAAGAGCTTCATATTCATTTTGGCAACAAGCAGATTTTAGGATTGCATTTGATGCTGAAAGGTCAGCTGCATATCAACGAAATTGAAACAGAGGTGAGGGGCAAGATTATTGAACTTGTTTTTGAAGACGAAACCAGTTTGGTGATGTCTGATTTCATGAAAATGGCTTTGCCCACACTAAACCCGGAACCGGTAAAAGCTCCGGATGCTATGTCTGAAAAAGTGAATGCCGGGTTCTTGAAAAAACAACTTCAGGAGAGCAAGGAAAATATCAAATCTTACCTGTTGGATCAGAAAAAAATTCGGGGTATTGGGAACGCTTATGCTGACGAGATTTTATGGGACGCGAGGATCTCGCCGTTTTCCCTGTGTGACAAGATTCCCGATATTAAAATCAAACAACTAGCCAGTTCCATTAAATTTGTTTTATCAAACGCAAAAAAGCAAATACTTCAAATTAACCCAGACCTGATCACGGGGGAAGTTAGGGAATTCATGAAGGTACACACGGCCAAAAAATCACATACCGATACGGGACAGGTTATACATTCAAAAGAATTGAAATCAAGAAAAACCTATTATACGAATGAGCAGGAACTTTATAAATGATCCGGTTTAATTACAATTCCGTAGGGGCCGGCCACTACGAAAAATAACCAGTCTGGCAACGATGGACTACTTTCTTATTTACTGATCGATTTTAATGATACTATTTGATTAGCAACTGTAACAGGACATCCTTATCAGCATAATTTCAACCATCATCACCTTAAAAATAGTCAAATGCATAAAGATGAATTTTTCAAAGAAGAATTGTCTAAGCCTTCGGATTTCAAATTTAGTAGCAAAGTTGCCAAGGTTTTTGACGATATGGTGAATCGCTCCGTTCCTTTTTACGAGGAGATGCAACGAATGATTGCAGAGATTGCCGCTGACCACAGTGCAACGGGCACCAATGTGTACGACCTGGGTTGCTCAACAGGTACTTCTTTAATGATGATGGATCAAACGGTTGCCCGCGATATCAGGTTTGTCGGCATTGACGATTCACCCGAAATGCTTACTAAATGCGATAGCAAATTACAGGAAGCCGGTTTTAACAGGCCCTACAGCCTGGAAGTGGCAGACCTTAACGCAGGGATAAATATACAAAATGCCTCGGTGGTGTTATTATGCCTGACCTTGCAGTTCGTCAGGCCGCTTTTTCGGGAGAAATTATTAAAAAGTATCATCGAAGGTATGACGCCGGGTGGCATTTTGATTATAGTGGAAAAAATACTTGCAGAAGACAGCATTTTTAACCGTGATTTTATTAAGTATTA
>JBBJOD010000250.1:0-7459 GCA_037721715.1 Chitinophagaceae bacterium
ATCATTCAATGCTATAATATTTGAAAGCTGACCCCGGTTGGTTATTTTACCGTTTTCGTTTATTGATACGATGCGCCAGGAACCATTAAGCGTTGATAAGGAGGTTCTTCCGCCATTGTTTGTAGCAATTTGTGCTTCCATTTTGGTAACTGAAAAAAGTAAAATAAAACATGCAATTAAATTGATGAATCTGAGCATTTTCATAAATGTTATTTGAGTGTTTATAAAATAATGCGTTTTTCTAAGCTTATTCTTTACTGCCTTATTCTGCCAATGTACCGCGTATTCCGTACAATTAATGAACTGTATTCAGCCAGAATCGCCGTTGCTTTATCGGCACCTCCTGCAATCTCATTCAAAGCCTTTCTCCACTTAATATCCCGTGGACTTGTTTCCCAACTGAACTCTTCCAAACCTTCCGGCATATCCCACACCGTCATTACATCCCAGTCTCCGCTTATTAAATCTATAATCATAGCTGGCCTGGGAGTGCCGGCTTTTTCGGAAGCTTTGCCATGAAAGTTTTGGATAATTTCTTTTGCCCTGGCTAACTGACCACTCTTATAGGAAGTTAAGCTGATGCGTTTCCATTGTGTATTGTCATATTTTTTCGGTTTCAGATCTTCCTGCGCCTGCGCTGAAAATGAAACCGGCAAAGCACACATAATTAGCAGCGTTGCCCATACTATTAACTTTTTCATGAAATATGTTTAATTGATGAAAATGCGGTTTATTAAGCTAATCCTCATCCTCAGAGACTTTAATGCCTTACATTGGCCTGGATAACGGGCGGTTATCCTGCCTTGTAAAATTTTACCGGTTTAATGGATGTCAGACAGGCATATCAAAGCCAAATAGTATGGCAGAAACTGTAATCTCTCTTATGTTTGTGTAAATGTAAAATAGCGGCAAGGCAAAAAATAGTAAAAACACGACAATTTTGCCTTATGCATCCACCCGGTTGGTGTAGGTTTCACTAGCCAAGGGCGTTCGGTTTACAAAGTGGGACGGCGTATTTCCGGAGAATCGTTTAAAGTCTTTAATCAGGTGCATTTGATCGAAATAGCCGCATTGGTTTGTAATGGAAATCCAATCCATTTCCGGATTCTTCAACTTAAGGGCCAGCGCATGGCTGAAACGGGAGATGCAGCAGAACAATTTAGGGGAGAGACCAATCTGTGCCGTAAAATGACGTTCAAAGCTCCGGTTACTCATGTTTGCATCGTACGCGAGATTCTCGACACGCATGGTACCGCTACTAGAAATTATCCTATTGGAAATAGACGTGATCCTGTCATTGGAGTCAAACAATTTTTGCTTTTTTAAATAGCCTAAAAGATACGTTTCCGCCAGAGCAGCCATTTCTTCGAGTCCTTCGGCGGTGCACAATTGTTCAAAGAGCCTCTTAACGCCTGCTCCGAGAATATCCTCCGCATGAATGATCCGGTTTGTGATTTCGCCGGATGGAAGCCCGAATATCTTATTAAAGCCACTGGGTCTGAAATTGACCTCGAAAAAAACATACCGCCCGTTAAAAGTGAGTTCACCGTTGTAGCGTGTTGCCGATCCGATAACGCCTCCATAATTGTTTGCTGTTCGTTTTAGGCCCTTTTGGCAATTGGAAAATTGCAGGGGTCGCGCATTCAGGCAAAAAGGCATCGTCACTTCATGCGAGGCATGCCAGGGTTTTATAAGGTCCACGCCCTTTGTATCAAGTTCGCGGTACGAATAGCAACGAACAAAAGGAGCTAAAACATGTGAAGCAGCTATTTCAGAAGTGGTGACCATTCTTTGAGATTGAAAAGCGTCCAACTAAAAGCCATTTCTCATCAATACAGACTAAACCTTTACTTTTAAAGGTACAGGTTTGATCACGTATTATACAATTTTTGAGTTCTTATTTCTATCTTCAGATACAATCACTTCAGGATATAACTTCTTCAGAACTGCATACCTCTAACAGGAAGAATTTGAATAAGAGAAAGAACGTACAAGCAAGTTCTCCCAAAACCTCCTGTTTGATCTCGTATTTTAAAGTTGAAGTTTAGTATAATATGCGCAACCATTCAAAACGGATCTTGAAATCTTCAAATAATGAATTTAGCTTCACCAACAATATAGATAGGTAAGAACCTGAAAGTAATTATTTAAGGATTCAAACATTTCATAAAAAATCTTTAACTTTTTATTAGATTTATTGAGAATTCTTTTACAAAAATATTCAACCAACAAAAAGGAAGTACTGGAAAGGGATTTAATTCAAACACTTGCTAAGAATATTAACAATCAGGTAAAAACGGCTTTGAACAGTCTTATAATGCTCAGTTTTGTGGAGGAAAATTCTCATTAGAAAAAGATAAGGATTAATAATTCATGAAATTTTTGCTGAAGAATAGGGCCGAATACCTGTTACTTTATTTTCAAACAATTAAAATTTATCATGAAAAATTCATCAACAAACAAAAAAGTTGCTACTGCTAAAAGTACAGATTCTTTTCCGGGTCAGCCATTGTCTACTACCGTTGAGACTTCAGACGGATTACTTGAATTATTTACAGATGGCATCAAAGACATGTATTGGGCAGAAAACCACCTGGTAAAATCTCTGCCTAAGATGGTGAGTGCAGCAGGGGCGGCAGCGTTACAAAGCGCTTTTGCAGAACATTTGGAACTTACTGTAAAACATGCAGACCGGCTAGAAAGCGCTTTTGCATCACTGGGTGTAAAAGTTCAGGCGAAAAAATGTGATTCAATGGAAGGTCTTGTAATGTCGGGTGAGCATGTAATAGAAAACACAATTCCAGGCTCTGAGGCTCGTGATACCGGTTTAATCATGTCAGCGCTTAAGGTAGAGAATTTTGAAATCACTTCGTATAATGGCTTGATTCAGCTTGCTACCCATTTAGGCAAGACCGATATAGCTGATTTACTGAATGAAAACCTAAGTGAAGAAATGGAAGCAGATAAACTGCTGACAGCTATGAGCCAAAAAAATGCTACCGCTGCTACCACAGTTTCTGCAAATGACGCTGTGTAATACAATCGCCTACATCAAATTAATTTAGAAAGTACATATAAAGATTGAAAAAAGCCGGCGTGAAAAATCTTCAATAAAAGTGAGTTACACCACGATCATGCAATATCAAACAACTGGCGGTCTCAAAAAAAGCCTCAGAAGGAACGCTTTTCTAAACACTGACATTCCAATTTTAAACTACAACAAAGTCTATTATGAAAGATAAAATAGCCGGTATCGAGCCGGTTGACAACGATAAAATAAAAGAGATTTCGGCTGATAAAGAAAGTTCAGACGGTCAGTTTTTAACTACCAACCACGGGCTTCGGATTAATGACGACCATAACTCATTAAAAGCAGGGCCCCGGGGCGCGACACTACTGGAAGATTTTCATTTTCGGGAGAAAATGACCCACTTCGACCACGAGCGTATTCCTGAAAGAATTGTTCATGCCCGCGGATCAGCAGCGCATGGCGTTTTCCAGGTGTATGAAAGCATGAGCAAATACACAAAAGCAGGTTTCTTAAACGACCCTTCTGTTGAAACTCCTGTATTTGCCCGTTTTTCAACGGTAGGCGGATCAAGAGGTTCTACTGACCTTGCAAGAGACGTACGAGGATTTGCCGTAAAATTTTATACAGAGCAGGGCAATTTTGACCTGGTAGGCAATAACATGCCCGTTTTTTTTATACAGGACGCCATAAAGTTTCCCGACTTTGTACATGCAGTGAAGCCGGAACCTCACAACGAGATTCCGCAGGCTGCGTCGGCACATGATACATTCTGGGATTTCGTTTCCATGAATACGGAATCAACACATATGGTTCTCTGGCTGATGAGTGATCGGGCCTTACCAAGAAGCTACCGTATGATGGAGGGTTTTGGGGTACATACTTTCCGATTTGTAAATGCTGAAGGTGTTGCAAGTTTTGTAAAGTTTCATTGGAAGCCACTTTTAGGCACCCATGCAGTAGCATGGGATGAAGCGCAGAATATTTCAGGTAAAGACCCTGACTTTCACAGGAGGGATTTATACGATGCCATTGAAAACGGAGACTTTCCTGAATGGGAATTAGGCGTACAGATTATGCCTGAAGAAGATGAGTTTAAATACGAGTTTGACTTATTAGACCCAACCAAGCTCATTCCCGAAGAACTGGTGCCAGTAATGCGCATTGGTAAAATGACGCTTAACCGCAACCCTGATAATTTCTTTGCGGAGACTGAGCAGGTGGCTTTTCACTTAGGACATATTGTTCCGGGTATAGATTTTACCAATGACCCGCTTTTACAGGGTCGCCTGTTTTCTTATACCGATACGCAATTGTCACGCTTAGGCGGACCGAACTTTCATGAGATCCCTATTAACCGCCCGATAGCGCCGGTTCATAATAACCAGCGCGATGGTATTCACCGGACGACGATTAATAAAGGGAAAACCAGCTATAGTCCTAATAGTATGGCGAGCGGTTGCCCTTTTATGGCAGGTAAAATGGATGGCGGCTTTACAACTTATGCAGAGAAGATAGACGCAAAAAAAGTAAGAGAACGCAGCCCCAGTTTCTTCGACCATTTCAGCCAGGCTGCTCTGTTCTTCAACAGCCAGTCAGAGCCTGAAAAAAACCATATTGTTGATGCTTTGCGATTCGAATTAGGTAAAGTAGATATTGTTGAAATACGCGAAAGAATGCTAATGGTACTTAACCAGGTGGATGCTGGTCTTGCCGCGCAGGTGGCTTATGGCTTAGGGTTGCATATACCTGCCACTCCACAGATCATTAACCAGAGTATTCCTGCCGATGTTGACCCAAAGACGTACCAACCCGTAACCTTGGAGGGCGCTCTGGCTAAGTCTCCGGCCTTAAGCATGGTTAACGGACCGACCGATACTATTCGTACGCGCAAAATAGCATTTTTGGCAGCAGATGGTGTAGATGAAGACGATGTAATGACCGTAAAAAAAGCGTTACTTGCTGCGGGTGCATTGGTTGAAATCGTAGCGCCTCGTGGTATATTAACCACATCAAAAGATAATACATTATCAGTTGATAAAACTTTACTCACGGCGGCATCGGTTTTATATGACGCCGTGTATGTGCCAGGCGGAATCAACAGCGTAGCTACTCTTGAAGCTGATGCAGATGCCCTTCATTTTTTAAATGAAGCGTACAAACATTGTAAAGCAATCGCCGCATCTCTCGATGCGTTGCAGGTGCTGGATGCGACTTATTTCTCAAAAAAATTACCCGAGGATAATAATGATGAAACGGTAATGAGAGAAGGAGTTATTATAGGAAATGATGCAGGTAAATTAGCCAGGCAATTTATTACCGCTATTGCGCAACATCGCTTCTGGCAAAGAGAAAAGTCAAGGAAAATTCCGGCATAAGTTTTCATTTAAAAAAACCCGCTTTGGCGGGTGTATTAACACTGGAAGAATTTTAAAGATTTACAGTACTTTTCCTGTACTGTTTTTTAGTGCCTAACAGTTTTCTAACTTTTGTCATTTATCTTACTTTAAAGCAACAATATTAATTCGACTAAAAATTCACCAAATTGTTACTTATAAACCAATTTATAGTGCCTCTAAGATGAGGGCTGATGGCACAAGATCAATTTTTATTATTACTATGAAAGCTTACAATAAACAGTTGCTTAATACTGAAATAGCTAAAATCAAGTAGGAAGGTAGCCATAAGTTGGCTACCTGTCCTCTCATACCACCGTACATATTGTTCTGGTACGGCGGTTTGATTAACACGATTTACTCGGTTATCCTGCTTCAGTTTTCGTTCTTTTGCCAGCAATTTTTCCTCAAATGCCGTGGGTCATGCTTATAATTTTTCGCTTCACGCTCAAATTCAGGCTTATGATACTTTGTATCCATTCTCTCGTATTCTGTTAAGTACCAGAAATCAAATAATCCCTGTGTTCTGTCCGACCCATCAGGGCGGTCATTTTTCAATTAAAACTTCGGATAACGAGTAACATCACAGGTAAAGAGATTCTGCGGGAAGAGCAAAACCGTTTTGCCTACGCCTGCTCCGCCGAACAATCCTGCTTTTCCGCCACGTTCCAATGGTATCAAAACATCAATGGCTTTAATGCCAGTTATAAATACTTCTGATTTGGTAGAACGGTTTGCCAATGGTGGCGGAGACTGATGCACATTGCGTTGTTGCATGTGCTGCAACGGTTCAAGATGGTCGATGGTGTTGCCAAACACATCGAACATTCGCCCCAGAATTTCTTTGCCGACCGGAACGGTGATTTCTTTTCCGTTCTTTTCTACCATCATGCCACGACCCAATCCCTGTGTTGGATTTAATGCATGCCACGCACTGTTTGATTATCCAATTGCGCTAATACCTCTATTGAAATTTTCCTATTTTTTCCTGCGTGCAGTAGGGTATACACAGGTGGCAAATTATTTTCAAAGCGAACATTTATAACACTGTCGCGAACAGAAATGACCTTTCCATAATGTAGCTTTTCTTTCTGTGTTTCTTAAATGGGAGCCATTGAACTGTTGTGTATTTCATTCATTAGTGCGCAGCATTTGTAGGCAATATTCTTGTTTACGAATATTCTTTCAAATGATTTTAACGTGAAAGCCATGATTGATTCTGGTTAATTTTTTTTGCCGGTAGGTGCTAAGAAAGCAATGGAATTTTCACCTGGTCATTAGCATTCTCATTCTCATTTGTACCCTTCTTAACTGGCACCGGCATTACTCCCGCCATTTCACCAATGATGTTGATCAATTCAGTTCCCGATGGAACCACTATTTTCGCATTGGACATTAGTGCGTTTTCAACGGCTTCCAATTTTCGTAATATTTGTGCATTTCCTGTAAAATATTCGTCTGCAGCAACATTCACCAACTGTATGGCTTCAGCTTCTCCCTCGGCGTGTAATACTTTTGCACGTTTATACCCTTCGGCTTCTTTTATTTTCGCTCTTTTTACACCATCGGCTACAGTTTCTGCCGCGGTTGCATAGTCTATAGCCGCAATCTTTTCATTTTCTGCCTTTACTACTTTGTTCATAGTTTCCTGCACGTCCGACGGGGGATCTATCTGCTTCAGTTCTGTACGCACAATTACAATCCCCCAACTGGAAGTTTCGTTTTTTAGCGTGTTGTGCAGCTCGGCATTGATCTTTCCTCTTTCGCTATTGGCTGAGCGTAAAGTAAGTGTGCCAATAATGTTTCTTAGAGTGGTGCGTGCAAGATTTACAATTTGCAATCTGTAATCGTTAACGTTGTACAAAGAGCTTTTTACATTATCTTCTCCTTCAATCACCCTAAAATAAATTTGTGCATCAACACTGGCATTCAGGTTGTCGTTGGTAATAATCTCCTGCGGTTGGGCATCTACCATTTGCTCGGTAATATTTACGATGTACATCTTGTCAATGAAAGGTATAACCCAGTGAAAACC
>JBBJOD010000251.1:0-7441 GCA_037721715.1 Chitinophagaceae bacterium
TAATATAAAAAAAAAATCATGTCAACTACAAAATGGGTAATAGACCCTTTACACTCAGAAATTCAATTTAAAGTAAAACACCTGGTAATATCCACAGTAACAGGAGCTTTCAATAAATTTGAAGGTAGTGCAACAACGGAAAATGAAGATTTTGAAGACGCCGGAATTAAATTTGAAATGGATGTTAACAGTATTGATACCAACCAGGAAACGCGGGATGCGCATCTTAAGTCTGCCGATTTCTTCGATGCAGAACAATTTCCCAAAATAACTTTTCAATCAAAATTGTTATAGAAAGACATCCTCAGGTACCTACCGCCTAACTGGCGATCTTACCATGAAAGGCGTTACCAGGGAAGTTGATTTAAATTCTGAATTCGGTGGTTCAGAAAAAGATCAATATGGTAATACTAAACTTGGATTTGAAGTCACCGGCAAAATTAACCGAAAAGTATTTGGTTTAACTTACAATGCACTTACAGAAACCGGAGGCCTGGCTTTAGGCGAAGACATTAAATTTACTGCCAATATTCAACTTTCAAAAGTCGCATAGTCATCGGTTGAGGCGATTTTGTAATTACAGGATCTCCTCAATATTTTTAAAAACAAATTTATGTATAATCTCAAGATAATTATCGCCAGTACTAGACCGGGAAGAAAAGCGCCTGCCGTTGCTTCATGGATAACTGCAATAACCAGGCAGCACCCCGATTTTAACGTGGAAGTTCTGGACCTTGCTACAATCAATCTGCCTTTTCTGGATGAACCTAATCATCCCATGATGCAGAAATACCAGCATGACCATACAAGAAACTGGAGTAGAACTATAGATGCAGCTGATGCCATTATTATGGTAACGGCAGAATACAATCACAGCTTCCCGGCACCATTAAAAAATGCACTGGATTTTTTATACAAGGAATGGAATTATAAACCGGTAGCTTTCGTGAGTTACGGTGGTATTGCGGCGGGAACGAGGGCTGTTCAGATGCTCAAACAGGTGGTAACGGCATTGAGAATGGTGCCTGTGGTTGAATCGGTCAATATTCCGTTATTTACTAAATTCATAAATGACCAGGGGCAATTCATTGCTGATGATACCCTAAACCAATCGGCCGACGATATGATGAAAGAACTTCTAAAACTGACGGAGGAATATGTAGCTTCTTCAAAATTAAAGAAAATTACAACGGGTATATAGACGTCTACTCCAGGAAAGACGACTAAAAATTAATTTTAACTCAATAAGTTCAAGAAACAGGCATCTGTCTAATTTACCGGTGGTTAAAATACAAATCCACCGGTAAAATTTTTTTTCTAAACGCTATATTACCTCCGCGTTTCCTTCCGCTATTTGCTCATTGATCGTTTTAATATCGGGATCTGTGTTAGGAAAAGGTTGTAAGGATACGGTGTGCAACTCCGATTCTTTTATAATAATTGTTTCATGGGTATTGTCTTCGCGAATGCTTTCGAAGGCGATGGTTGGATATAGATCAAACTCCTGTTCACGCAGGTCGGCTTCAACCACCAGCTGATCGTCGATAAGGAAGGCTTTGCCTGTACCAATGGGAGTAGTGTAATCTTCTGCAGTAATCAGAATATTTTTGGGAAGGTTTTTTATTCCATGCAAAAGTACTTCCACATTGTCGGGGCCCTTTTTTCCTTTCTCCACCACAAATCTCACTTTCATAAGTGCTTACTTCAGTGACAGCTCAACCGTTCTGAGGTTATGGACTTCATCATCTTCTTTTGTATCTACCTGCCATGAATGCAATGATAGATTACGACCATAATTGTAGTTAATCTTTGTTACAAATGTTTCAAGAAAGGGAACAAGTGCAGTCATGTCTTCTGTTAATTCAGGTTTTACTTTTATTTCTGTTTTTACCATATTACCTAAATTTTAAGATGAAACTATCCTTCAATAAGGTTGAAGTTAATAAACTTTGAATTATTTATAATCAATTTTAAAAAATATCTTAACATTTAAAAAATTGTAATACTTAAAGGATTTCACTGTTTGGCTACCCCGATATCAGTGATGGCCGCCACTTCCTCATTTTTGGCAAAAATCGTTATCTTCTTATATTGCTTTTCATCCTTAACATCCTCATGGAATTTTATTTCTATCTTCTTAGATCCTTTCACAGGCTCAGGTTTTATCTCTAAAAATAATTCATCTTCAAAATAACCCTGCTGATCTTTCTTATCCAACTGGTAGAGTAGCGATTCATCTGAAACCTGTACACTGCCATGCACATGTAATTTGTAACTGGCCTCTCCTTTATTTTCCAGCCAGGCCTTGAATTCAAATTGGTTCGAACTGTCTGTATCAGCTGCCATCTTCTACTTTTTTACTGTGATTATTATTGTTAGCGTTTTATAATAACAATTACTACTGGGTCATTCATTGAACAACCTGCTTATAGCCCGAACATACATATAATTTACGTAAGGGAGCGCTTTTATGAAATAAAAATAATATCGTCTCCTTTACCTACTTATGATAGTTTTGCCCCATCATGGGTCAAAAAAAATTACTTCGCTTTGAAGCGATAAAAGCATTTCCCAATGTATTGCAGTACCCGGCGAACATTGCCGGCTTATGGAAGAACCATTTTAGTAATGAAAACGCAATCACGATTGAACTGGCGTGTGGACGTGGCGAATATACAGTGGCCCTTGCAAAATTACATCCCGACCGAAATTTTATCGGTGTTGACCTTAAAGGGAACAGGCTCTATATCGGTGCTAAAATATCTTTGGAACAACAAATAACAAACGCTGCATTTCTCAGAACACAGATTGATAAGATAAATACCTATTTTATAATGGGTGAAGTAGCTGAAATATGGATAACCTTTCCTGATCCGCAATTAAGAAACTCAAAATCCTGGAAAAGATTAACGCATCCTCACTTTTTGCGTCTTTACCAGCAAATTTTATCGGAAAATGGCTACATCCATTTGAAGACTGATTCTCCTGAACTCTACGAATTTACAAAATTGGTTATAAACCTTTACGGGTTGATTTTACATGAAGAAAATGACCATGTTCATTTACATTTAAATGGGCATAAGGAATTAAAGATCCGGACCCATTACGAAAGCCTTGACATTGCGGGAACTAACAAAGTGCACTATTTAAAATTTTCGTTACCGGCTGGTCCGTTAGCCGAAATTGATGAGCTTTTACAAGAAAGAATTAAAGCTTATGACTAAAAAACTAGTTGAGGGAGCCGATTTTTATTATAACGAAGAAGGATTGATAGTCCTCACCGAGCTTTATCATTTGAAAAAGGGATACTGCTGTGGTAATGGTTGCAAACATTGCCCCTTTGATTATAAACATGTTGATGAACCTTTGAAGCAGGAACTACTCGATAAAAGGCGTATTAAACTGGATGATCAATTTTGACTTAAGAAAAACCCTCCAAACTACAAGTCATTAAAGTGACCGTTAAGCTGGCAAAAGGTAACCAGTGTCTTGTTCTATAGCACAAAGCAAAAGCCCACCGAAGCAACCCGAACTAAAGAAAGCAATTATTTTAACCATATGCCACGATTAAAAGATAACACTATCAAAGAGAAACTATCTTCTGTTAAACCTTCCGGAGAAAGGGAAGCATCTTTCTTTGAACTGGTATTTGATGTCGCAAGGCAAATTCCGCGTGGCAGGGTTACCTCTTATGGCGCCATCGCTGCCTGCCTTGGAACCAAACTTTCTGCCAGAATGGTAGGATGGGCCATGCAAAGTGCCCATCATAAAGATCGCCCGGTACCAGCTCATCGCGTGGTGAACAGAAATGGCATGCTCACCGGTAAACATCACTTTGAAACATCTACCCACATGCAGGAGCTGCTTCAAAGCGAAGGAGTACAAGTAGAAAACGATACCATCATAAATTTTAAAAAATTATTTTGGAATCCTGCTGAAGAGCTGTTTTGAATTGCTACCTTTTATAATTTATCAACCTATGCAAAAATTCCTTGGATTAATATTAATCATTGCAGCCTTATATGCCGGTTATAATATTGGCAAATACTTCACCGAAAAAGATAACAAGACGCAGCTCACCCAAAATTATTCCTTCGTTCGTGATATAGCTGAGCTAGCAAGCATAGAAGTCGCTGGAACGACCACCTTAACAAGCAGTAATATCAACAATGACGGAAGCATGCGGGATGAGCTGCGACGCCTTCTGATAGAACAGACGGTTCGACTTTCTGCACCCTACACTGCCAAATACGGAGTAAATCTTAAAGATAGCAGCATGCGTATTGAGCGAACCGATTCAATGCTTAAAGTGTTTTTACCACAGCCGAGACTTTTAAGCTTTGAAATACATCTTAACCGCCTGGAAGCAAGCAACCGCAAGGGCTGGTTTAGCTTTCAAAACGATGAAGCCTATAATAGTTTTCAAAAAAAAATGTATGAAGAAAGCCGTAGGGATCTTGAAAACAATCAGGTTTACCTGAACCGAAGTAGGGAGAAGGTTTGTAATATCATTCAAAAATATTTTGCTACCACCAATGTTCGTACTATATGCATCTTTGATGTAGTACATTCGAAAGATCAGTTGAAATGATCGGGTAGGCTGTGATTTCAATCCAGGTGTAGGAACTTAACCCGCGTTCATTACTCCCCTGAAGAATCCAATAGACTCCGCAATGCCTGGCAGCGGGTCTTTCATATCTTTTTCAAATTCAATGCTGCACTTGCCTTTGAAATTAATGCGCCGTAAGGCCTTTACAAGCGCGGGAAAATCAATGACTCCCCTTCCTATCTCAATGGATTTGCCGTCTTTCGATGCTAATGAAATATCTTTGATATGAAGGTCAAACAATCTTGACTTGTATTCAGCCACTGCCTTTGCTGGATCTGTGCCAGCACGAAGTGAATGGCCGATATCTATGCAAAGTCCCATTTTCGCATCCATGTTTTTGATCCTGTCATAAACATCTTTCGGACTAGGGTAACGTTTATCCTCAGGTCCGTGGTTATGAATTGCTAATTTGATCCCTGTCGATTTTACTTTTTGTTCTGAATAAGATAACAATTCGTATTCAGGTACTCCTACTATCAGGTCTACTCCCACATTTTGCGCATAGTCAAATGCCCGGTCTACTTCACTGGCATTTTTCATATAAATAACACCAACTGCGTAAATTGTGATACCACCTGCCTTGAACTTCTCAACTACTTCGTCGGCCTTTGCCTTTGAACTATCAACGGGCAAATGAAATTCTTTCAATGACAACATAGTGATTCCCACACGCCGCATCATGGTAATCGTTTGATCTATGCTGAATTGGTTAAAAGTATAACCTGCTATGCCCACTTGAAGGATATCGGGCGCTTTGCGTAATTCCATCTCAGTTGATGGTGCTGCCTCAGCTACAAAGGGTAATAGTCCTGCGGCCCCTGCGGCTGTGATTGACATCGACGCTGTTCGTAAGAAGTTCCTTCTTGAATTCATATGGCAAACATTTAATGGTAGGTAGAAGCATTCAAGTTAGCAAATTTATCCGACCCGGGCTTCTTCATTCTTTCCACCCGGCCATTTTTAAAGATTACTGAATATTTCGATATTAACAGGCCCCGAATTTCCGGGCCTTTTAACAGTCTATGTATAATATGGGCTGATCATAAAGTATATAATTACCCCGGTGATGGAAACATATATCCAAACCGGCCAGGTGATCCTGGCAATCTTTTTATGTGCCGGCCATTCGCTTATCAAGGCACGATAGGCAGTGAACAATATAAAAGGAAGAATGACTGCCGCCAAAAAAATGTGTGTAACCAATATAATGAAGTAGATATACCTGATTAATCCTGATCCCCCATATTTGGTATCACCGGTAAACAGGTGGTGGCAGATATATGATACCAGGAACAATATGGAAAGAACAAGGGCGCTTAACATAATTCTCTTATGCAGCAGGTATTTCCCTTGCTTTACAGCCACCAGGCCCGCTATTAAGAGCATGGATACCATGAAATTGATTACGGCATTGGCCTTTGCAAATAAATGGGTGTCAAAGCCAATATCTGCATCTAGTTTAATCTTGTTCA
This sequence comes from Chitinophagaceae bacterium, assembly GCA_037721715.1. Lineage (GTDB taxonomy): Bacteria > Bacteroidota > Bacteroidia > Chitinophagales > Chitinophagaceae > JADCRZ01. The sequence goes on from JBBJOD010000251.1 coordinate 6,082, forward strand.
GTAAAACGATCGCGGAAAAAACCACCACGGAAAATATTCCGATGACCCATCTTGCTTTGACATCATCTTTTTTTATGGCGTTAAGTACCGGCATATTACCCAGCATAACGTTTTTGCTGGTGGAGCTTGCTGCATTAGTCATTCCTAACTTCATAGTATGTTATTTTCGGAACAGGTTCCTTGGTTTCTTTTTATCTTTTTCCAGCATGATATAGATAAGGTCGCCTGCCAGTTTATTTAAGGCCGCACTGTCTAGACCATCGTAATACCCTCGTACTACTCTTTCTTTATCAAGGAGCACAAATTTGCTTGAATGAATGAAATTTGAATCCACCTGTTCGCCGTCTGTAAGTCCTAATTTTAATTCGTTTATTGCGAAGTCGTAGATGGTTTTTTTGGGTCCGGTGAGCATCCACCATACGTCCGGGTTTACGCCATACTGGTCTGCATATCGTTTTAGAACGGAAGTGGAATCGCGTTCCGGGTCTACAGTGAATGAGAGGAATTGTATGAATGTAGTATCAATTCTTTTGAGTTCATCCTTTACTTTTAATGCATCCTGAAGCTTTTTCATATTACGCGTTAATGTAGGGCAGATAGAGGGACACCTTGTGAAAAAAAAATCTGCAATGATTACCTTACCTCGCAGATCATCCAGTGATACCTGGTTGCCCAACTGATTTGTAAGTGTCACATTGTCCACTTTGTGCCACGCAGTATCGGTCGTTTCCTTTCCATCCTTTATACTGGTTACCACTGAATCCGCATAAAATCTACGAGGCATAACCACTGCATCATCGCTATAAAATTTTACAAGGAAATAGCTGACAATTGGCAGAACCACTACTATACTTAATGCAAACAATGCTTTTTTGTTCATAATCGATATTTCGAATTCTATTAACATACCCGCACTAAAAACCATCGCCCAGCGACGATGGTTTAAATAATTATCTAAAACACCTGTATTAAACTATTTCAATCTCGATTTGTTACCACCATGCTGTGTACTTTCATCAACCTTATCGTTTTGTTTTGGGCCTTTTACGTTATTCTGCTCTTTTTTATAAGGATCATAATCGTTGCGCAAGTTCCTGTAAGAATTACCATCCCATAAAAAAGCTGCAATAAACCAGAGAAATAAGAACAATGGCACAACGATCGTTACCATCAAATTTTTTAACTCATGCCGAAGGTGCATAAACTCCGCAACTATATAAAAGGCCTTTATCAATGTTAGAAAGATATACAGCACGTTGAAAAATATCTTGTAGTTATTAAAATGGGGTGCTATAAACATTCCAATTGTCAATTCTACGCAGGTAATAATCAGCAGAATCCAGAATGTTCTCCAAATGGT
>JBBJOD010000252.1:0-7437 GCA_037721715.1 Chitinophagaceae bacterium
GCAAATGTAAGTAAGTATGAGGGAGAGTGATAAGTTCTGAAGGATGAGTTATGAGTTATGGAAAATTTGTTGTTGCGGACATTGTGGATGAGAAGGGGTTGTCAATATTTGCTTTTTCCTGTTCTACAAATGAGATTCAATGCTGATTTTGCCTGCGCTAACACCCACAGACCTCTTTTGGCTATTTGCGCTTTGTAGAGTAGTTTCGCAGGGCTTAATAAATCAAACTATAAATTAAAAATTATGGCATACGATGTTCTGGTAGTCGGAAGTGGACCGGGAGGTTATGTGGCGGCAATTCGCGCAGCACAGTTGGGTTTTAAGACTGCGATTGTTGAGAAAGAAAGCCTGGGTGGTGTTTGTTTGAACTGGGGATGTATACCAACGAAAGCTTTGCTAAAAAGTGCACAGGTATACGAGTACATCAAACATGCCGATGCTTATGGTTTAACAGCATCGGGGCAGCCAAATTTTGAAGCGGTTATCAAGCGCAGCAGGGGTACGGCAGATAAAATGAGTCGTGGGGTACAGTTCCTGATGAAAAAAAATAAGATCGATGTTATAATGGGTTTCGGTAAAATAAAAGCCCAGGGCCAGCTGGAGGTTACCAAGACAGACGGAAGCAAGGAAACGATAGCATCCAAGCATATCATCATCGCTACTGGTGGGCGCAGCAGGGAATTGCCTAACCTGAAGCAGGACGGCAAAAAAGTTATAGGCTACCGGGAAGCGATGTCTTTGCCCGCACTTCCCAAATCGATGATTGTTGTGGGTAGCGGGGCCATTGGGGTTGAGTTCGCTTATTTTTACAATAGTATGGGTACCAAAGTTACCATCGTCGAGTTCCTACCGCGAATTGTTCCCGTGGAAGACGAAGAGATTTCGAAAGAATTGGAAAAGCAATATAAAAAGAATGGCATTGAGATCATGACAAATGCTTCCGTTGAATCGGTTGATACATCCGGGCCTTTGTTAAAGGCAACTGTCAAAACACAAGCGGGCGTTGTTACGCTTGAAGCTGAAATTGTTTTGAGTGCTGTTGGATATACAGCTAACCTTGAGGGTATCGGATTGGAAGAAACCGGCGTAAAGACAGATAAGGGAAGAATTGTTGTAGACAAATTTTACCGCAGCAACGTGCCAAACATTTATGCCATAGGCGATTGTGCACCCGGTCAGGCGCTCGCGCATGTTGCATCCAAGGAAGCCATCATCTGCGTTGAAAGTATTGGCTATGCTGAAAAGAAATACCACCACCAGCCGGAAGCGATCGATTATAACAATGTGCCAGGATGTACTTATTGCACCCCGGAAATTGCTTCGGTCGGTTACACGGAAGCGGCAGCGAAAGAGGCCGGGTACGATGTGAAAGTTGGTAAATTTCCTCTTAGCGCATCTGGTAAAGCTACAGCCGCCGGTGCTACAGAAGGTTTTGTAAAAGTTATTTTCGACGCTAAATACGGCGAGTGGCTAGGCACACATATGATCGGGTATAACGTTACGGAAATAATAGCACAAACCGTTACGGCCCGTAAACTGGAAACCACCTACCATGAGGTGCTTAATAGTATTCACCCACACCCTACCATCAGCGAGGGAATAAAAGATGCCATTGAAGTTGCTTATGGAGAAGCAATACATTTATAGCTATTAGGTGCCAGGTACCCTGTATTAGGTGTCGGTAGCGTGACGTATTGAAGTAATACTGCCCGCCAGGAGGGTAGATGAAAAACGATGAATGAAGATCATCAGCTCAACAAAACATCTCTACATTTATTGACGTAATTGTCTTATCTGTATCACTTATTCTTTATTCATACCCAAAATAGCAACTAATAGGGGGAAAGAGTCGTTATAGAAGAAATCTAGCCACCTATGAAAAAGCTACCAACGCTTATTTTTCTTTTTTCCCTGATTTGTAGTACGGTGTTCGCCCAACAATCGAACTCTCTTGTGGCACTAAAGTTTGCGCCGGCAGGTCTGGCGGCAGGAAAAATAACTTTAGGTGGCGAATATAATTACAAACATCGTAACTCCATAACACTGCTGGTTGGTCTACCCTTTGATAAGACCCAGAAAATTTCTTTCAATGGCAGAAACAGCGACGTTGCTTCAAAAGCGTTTTCGATAATGGCAGGCTACCGGCATTACCTTGGTAGAAAAACGATGAATGGTTTTTACCTGGAACCTTACCTGAAATATCTAAAGCATGAAGTGAACGGTCCTCTGAACACAGATCTGCAAGGACAGCAAGTGGTATTTGATACTCAAACCTCTTATGAAGGGATGGGCATTGGAGCCCAGTTAGGTTTCCAGGTTCTGCTGGCGAAATTCATTGTCTTTGACCTGTTTCTGATTGGCCCTGAAGCTAACTCAGCCAAATTCAAATCCCTTTCTACAGACAACACAAACAATCTTAGATGGGATTATGCTGACGCACAGGAAGCAGAGCAACAAATACGTGAGGTATTAAAAGATATCCCGATGGTGGGATCGAAAATAGAGGTAAAAGTTAATACGGAAAAAAAGAACGTTGCTACCAGCTTTTCAGGATTCGCTCCTGGTTTTCGCATCGGCGCTTCCTTCGGCATCCGGTTTTGAAAAACTGCATTAGACTTTTTTGATTTCCATCAAATCATTGCACATGATCCAGCATTCCATTTGGGAACTCGAAAGTTTTTATGCACCAAAAGATGTAATTATTGCGGGTGGCGGTCTTGCCGGGTTGTGGAGCGCGTACTACCTGAAGTTATTTGCACCCCGGCTAAAAGTGCTGATCATCGACAAAGGCGTTATTCCAAGCGGCGCCAGCACCCGCAATGCGGGATTTGCGTGTTTTGGAAGCGTTACTGAATTAATTGAAGACGCAAGGATAATGGGTGAAAATAATATGCGTGAACTGGTAGCCATGAGGCTTGCAGGTTTAAAAAGAATAAAAAAAGTATTCACCCGGAAGGAAATTGATTTTGAAGGGTATAGCGGCTACGAATTAATTGACAGCAACCAATACGCCGGGCACAATCCTTTAATGAAGCACATCGACTGGTTGAACAACTACCTGGCCCCGGTTACAGGACGCAAGGAGGTATTTTCTCTAGCAGATTCCAAAATTAAAAAATTTGGATTCAGGCAAACTAACCACCTGGTAGAAAATAGATCGGAGGGCCAATTGCATTCCGGAAAGCTTGTACAGGCATTGTTAAAGAAAGTACAATCAATGGGTGTGATGGTGTTAACCAGTGTTGAACTGCAGGCTTTTGAGGAAAACGGGTCTACCTGGTTGTTACATACCGATAAGGAAGTGTCGCTACACACTAAAAAACTACTTATCTGCTCTAATGCGTTTGCGAGCCTACTTCTCCCCGAAACGGCTATAATACCCGCACGCGGCCAGGTGCTGGTTACTTCTTCCATACCCGACCTGCCTTTCCAGGGAGCTTTTCATTACGATAAAGGCTTTTATTATTTTCGGAACCTGGGAGACCGTATTTTAGTTGGCGGCGCCCGCAATAAAGCCTTTGTGGAAGAACAAACACTTGAGTCCGGCACCTCTACCATTATACAGAACGAACTGGAAAGGTTTCTTCGCGAAATTGTTTTGCCAGGCAGAGACTTTACGATAACGAATCGCTGGAGCGGTATTATGGGTATGGCCCCGGGTAATTTCCCTTGCATTGAAGAAGTAAGGAAAAAGTGCTTTTGCGCATTGGGAATGGGTGGCATGGGTGTTTCGCTGGCCGCCGTGGTGGGAGAAAACGCAGCCAGGATGATGCTTGAAGCGAGTGACGTAAAAGTTTCCGGTGAGGAGGAAATCAAATGACCGGGAGGATGCCTGATTCGGCATTAGTGCCACGATTCCATACGATCTCCGTTACCAACAACTGATGACTTACTCCGCATCGTAACATCCTGCAATGGTAGGGGTGCTGCTTACTCATAGCTACCTTATTTTTTTATAAACTTAGTAACTGAAACGGTTCCCCCATTTACCTTCCTAATAACGTACATTCCCGCAGGCAAATGGCTGACGTTTATAGACAACCGGTTTCCTGACATCAGCAGGCTGATGACTGGCTGTCCAATATTGTTATAGATGGTGATCTGCCCATCAGTAACAGCTTCGTTTTCACTGGTTGATAAGATGACAAACGATCCGGCAGGATTAGGATATACAGAAACCTGGACCTCCTGCGATGCAGTTGGAGCAGGAACAGGGTTAACAATTGGCTGAATGACCGGCATCCCAGTTAATGCAGTAGAATTCAGCAGGTCGTAGCGGGCGCCGCCTTTTGCAAACAACGCACGCATGCGTTTTGACTGACCGTTGGTAAACATAAACATGCAGGCATCGTTTGTAAGATCCATAAAGTTCATGTACATGTCACCATGAAGCGATGTTCCGCAAGTGATTTTTTCTCCGGACGGACAGCCCCTGTTCGATCCGCGTTGTTGCGGCGTATCATCTACTTCATCATCACCGCAATAGGCATCACCCCAGGTATGACGCAGGTTTAACCAATGGCCAATTTCATGTGTAGCCGTCCTTCCGAGGTTGAATGGCGCTGCCACTAATCCTACGGTGCCGAACGCTGATGTGTTTATAACAACCCCGTCTACTTCCGCCGGCCCGCCGGGTTTACTTGTGTAACCCAGTACGCCCCCTGCTATATTTCCTACCCATATATTAAGGTATTTTTTTGAATCCCATGCATCATCGCCGCCAATTCTGTTGTATTTGATACGGTCGTCCAGGCCGAACATTTGAATGTTGGTTTGTTTCCTGATAATACCGGAAGTTGCATACCCCTTTGGATCAATCCTCGCCAGTTTAAATTCAAACCCTGCATCTGCGCTTACAACGGCGAAATAAGCAGGCGTATTTATTTTATCCGCGTTTGTTCCCCTGAAATCCCTGTTTAAGGCTTCGATCTGCGACATGACCTGCGCATCGCTTAAATTTTGTTGCACATTATTGTACAGTACATGAACAATCACAGGTATTACAATGATAGCGGGAACAGCAGCCTTTGCCGAATCAGCAGCTGCCACGGCAGTTGGTGTATTTAATGAATTCCTGGTAAAATTTTCAATAGCGGTATACCTGTTTAATAACTGAGGATTATTACTGATGACCTGTTGTTGGTATTCAGCTACACGACAATCTTTTTGAGCAACCACGCAAAAGGATGATATGAGGATAAACAGTAGGGGTAGAATTTGTTTCATGGAAATATCTTTATGGTGTCTTAGCCATCCGGATATTGGAGTTGCTAAAAATAATGTGGCTATTTCAAGCGATGCTACCTAAGCATCAGGTGGATATTGGAAGGTTGGAATCAGACAGGATAATGAGCTGGCTTGTCAGTAGGATATCAAAATGATAAGTGGTGTTCCTTATTCTGGCAATACTTTGCAAACCGTTCACCAAAAATATATACGCTTTGACTGCAAATCGGCTGACGGTAAAATCTTATGATTAAATTGATTCGTTTTAAACAATATACCCTGTTACTACTACATGTAAAACTGGCAAAAAAGTAAAATGATTCCCGAGGCGGAACTATCTATTAGATTGATAGCCAGCGAATAACATCAGGTTAACCATAAATTTGCTGAACGCTGGAAACTTTAACCAAAACGTACGTTTTACCTATTTAATGGAATTGTACATTTGCAGACTTACCTCGATAAAGATGACGAAAAAATATTTTTTTTTCCTTACCACGGTGTTATTCGTTGTTTCCTGTTCCAATAATGGGAATGAACAAAACAATAGTGGGAACGATAATGTGGAGCTTAGTTCTGCGCCACCAGTACTACCCTATGCAGTTGTAAACGTACTTCCTCATGATACCAGTTCTTTTACGGAAGGACTGCTGATTCACAACGGTCAGTTGTTCGAGAGTACCGGTGGGCAACCGTCTATAAGTAACTTTAAATCATGGTTTGGACCCGTAGACATTAAAACCGGCAAGCCTTTGAGAAAAATCATGCTTGATACCAGTTATTTTGGAGAAGGCATTGCCATCCTGAACGGTAATTTGTACCAGCTAACCTGGGAAGACCGCAAAGGATTTGTTTATGATGCAACCACCTTTAAGAAATTAAGGGAGTTCACGTATAATGGTGAAGGATGGGCGCTAACGGATGACGGCACCCACCTGATTATGAGCGATGGCAGCAGCAACCTGCAGTACCTGGATCCTGTCACTTTGAAAGTAGTGAAGATCCTGGGAGTTACGGATAACAATGGTCCGGTGGGTAATCTAAATGAACTCGAGTACATCAATGGCTATATCTATGCCAACCAATATCTTACCAGCTACATAGTAAAGATTGATCCTTCGAGTGGAAAAGTTACCGGCAAGATGGATTTCACGGCGCTGGATCACGAAGTAAAAACGAAGTTGCCGCAGGCACTTGAAATGAATGGCATCGCTTTCGATTCAGCAGCCGGAAAAATTTTTGTTACAGGTAAAGCCTGGCCAAACATGTATGAGATAAAGTTCAATTAACTGCACATCATTTATTGACGATGTAGATGAGTGAACTGCATTTATATTTGTCTGTGACCGTATTTACATTCGATCGCAGTCCGTTCAGAATAGCAGGAAGATGACCTGGTGAGCCATTCTTATACTGCTCACTTAGCAGGCTTACATAAAAGCTGTCATACCACATCGGCCGGATATCGTGAATAATCATATTGTGCCGTTGCAGCAGCATCTTCATAGATAAGGGTGAAAAATGATAAAGGTGCCTGGGCACATCGTAAGCAGCCCAATAACGCCCATAAGATTGTGCATCAAGTGAAGTATAATTTGGAACGGCTATAAAAAGTTTACCTGACTTTCCTAGAATGGTTTTAACCTGGTCAATATACTGGTGCAGATCGTGCACATGTTCCAACACGTGCCACATAGTAACTGCATCTATTGAGCCGGCAGTCAGTTCAAATAGATGATTGGAATCCTGCAATTGAATTTCATATAGTTCCATTGCCCGGTTTCTTGTGTCATAGTCAGGTTCAAGGCCAATAACCTGCCAACCGGCATTTCTCATATGGGCCGAAAAAGCGCCGGTTCCTGCCCCGATATCCAGTAAATTACCCTCCCTTTTCCCAGTTACGTGCTGTACCAGCTTTAATTTTTGGTTTAATGTTCTTTTTCTTATGATATGGTACATCGTATTAACGAACCCCCTTTTAGTATCGGTATGCGATATGTAATTAGCTGACTGGTAATATTTACCAATGGACAATTTGCCAGGTGCATTCTGAGTGAACCGCAAGCTACACTGTTTACATTGCCAGATCTCAAATTGCTCTCCGGTAACAGTGTAATCTTTCGCTTCTAATGCCGGGTAGATAAGATCTGTGCCACAACCTGGGCAATGTGAGTAAACAATGATATCCATGAGGGTTGGGAAAATTTACTG
>JBBJOD010000253.1:0-7433 GCA_037721715.1 Chitinophagaceae bacterium
GATTCTGGTTTGCGCACAGGATAAAAAGCCGGTCTGTAATAAAACCCACAGCAAAACAAAGGGGGCAGTACTTCTAAAAAATTTCATGGAAACTATAAAATTTACAAGGTTGAACGCACATTGATACAGCTATTAACTTTTTTTCTCCATCGGATGTTTTTTTAGCAGTTCCTGAGGTGAATAGAATCCGGTTTTGCTTTTCGTAGCAGCCCTTACTTGTTTCACCTTAGCCGGTGTTACAGAGGACGCTTTGTTGCCAAACGAATTTCGTACATAGGTTACCACCGCCGCTATTTCATCGTCTTTTAGCATCGCACCAAAAGGTGTCATGGGTACTTGTCCGGTATATTTTTTTCCCTGCACTTCCATGGGGCCATATAGTCCTTTTAAAACTAGTTTAATTAGCCTGTCCTCATTTCCCACTACCCAGTTGGTCCCGTTAAGGGGTGGAAAGCCGGACGCAGGAAGGCCTTTACCGTTGGGCTGATGACAGGTAGTACAAAACCCTTCCCTTGAATAAATTGATTTTCCTTTATTGAAAAGGGCACGATCATAGCCTTTAAGTTCAGTTTTCACAATCTGTTCCTTTTTCTCTTTTACTTCTTGACCATTTAAATGAGCCAGTGCTGTTTCGTAAGCAGGCTGCATCCATTCATCCAGGGGCTTTTTACCGGCTTCCAAAACTATAGGCATCCCTTCCGTTTTGGTGAGCCAGGAAGCAGCTACAATTGCTTCAAGCCGAACACGTCCATGTACATCCTTTGACGCCTGCCTGAGCAGGTTTACCCCTTCCGGAACCTGGTGACCTGTATAACGTAATACCCGAACCGCTGCGGCTCTGGCTCGAAAATCTTTTGCCTGGAGTAACCGGCGAAGAAGCTTTTCGTTCACTTTATTCAGGCCCCAGCTTACCCATAATGCTTCCAGTAAGTTATGCTCGTACTTCGCCTCCTTCTTATCAAGATTCAGGACCCAGGTGTTAAGATGAGAAATTACCTCTGCAGCCGGCCGGCCACGGAGTTCACGTCGGGTGCGGTAGCGGGTACGATACTCAGGAAGCTTTAAGTTATCTAACAGTTCATTGATGCTTGCTCCATCCACTTTAGCAGGTTTCACCAATGGTCGCGAGGGATAAGTGACTCTGTATATTCTTCCGTGAACGTGATCGCGAAGCGGGTCACGGGCATTGTGCTGCATGTGACCAATCAGTACATTATGCCAGTCCACCACATATAACGATCCATCGGGCGCAAACTCCATATCTACCGGACGAAAGTTCTTGTCATCCGATAGCAAAAGATCCTGGCGGTGCTGGCTCTTATAGCCAGTACCATTGTCCGTAAGGGTGTGTTGTTTGGTACCTAAAAAGCCGATGGTGTTGTTAATCAAAAAGTCACCCTGTACGTCATCCGGGAAGTGCCGGCTTGAAATAAACTCCAGTCCGGAAGTAGGGCGGACCCGGTGCTTTTCTTCAATCAGCTGAACTGATTTATGGGTAGCCACGCCATAACGCGGCTTTACCGACCCAGGCATCATCCAACGAACATCCGGGCTGGATGTCTCAGCAAAAAGGTTTTGCCCCCATTCATCAAAGGCAATGCCCCAGGGGTTAGGGATAGAGATCTGGGCAGTACGTTCCAGGTGCTTGCGTTTAGGATTGTATCGGTAAAAACCCCCGTTGGTAGCCCGAACCGGTCCATAAGAAGTTTCTACATTGCTATGTAAAAAAACGCCTTCGCCCATATAGATGGCACCAGAGGGATCTGTAGTATATGCATGATGCGCATGATGGGTATCATGATCGTCAAAACCGCTCAGCAGAATTTCTTTTGTATCGGCTTTATCGTCGCCATTCGTGTCTTTTAAAAGAACGAGATTGGTTCCCTGGGAAACATAAACGCCCTCAGGGGCGAGTTCAAAACCAACCGGGATATATAAATCTTCTGCAAAAATGGTTTGTTTATCAGCCTTACCATCGCCATTGGTATCTTCTAAAATGATAATTTTATCATTTGGCTTTTTATCCCCAGGTTTCCATGCCGGGTAAGTGGGCATAGTAGTGAGCCATAAACGGCCCTTATTATCAAAGGATAGCTGTGTTGGCTTCGCTAAATCACTAAATTCTTTTTCAGACGCAAACAATTCTATTCTATAACCCGGCGCTACTTTAAATTTACTTAGTGCATCTTGTCCGTACAAGTATTCTAAACTGCCGTTTTTCTCCGGAGCATAGTTTGTTTTAACCTCTGGAAGTTTGATGGTTTTACTATCTGCTTCGCTTAGATTCATTTTTTCTCCTTTGGCTGCCAGCCAAATAGCTTCATCTCTGATGTCCGTCATTTGCCGGATTTTTTTGAGTTCTGCCGGATAATTGTCTGGTCCAAACGGCTCGTACCTCCGCCCGAATACATGAACACCGTTAGGGATTTTGATATCATTGTGCCACATCCAGTTTTTTTCCATAACAGCAGCATGAACAAGGTCTCGATGATTTGCGGCTTTAGCAGAAGCTTTGCCAAAAACTTCGTCCGTGAGCAAGGTTGAAAATTTAGCGTAGCCTGCATCAGTCAATTGGGAACCGTCTATGGTGAGCGGTTTATCACTCGTTTCAAACCATTCTTTTGAGGGTGAAAATGCATCAACAAAATGAACCTTGTTTTTTACAGCAATTTCTTTCATAGCTGCTGTATATAGGGCAAGGTTTGTATTTTCCTGTTTGCCATCCGGTAGGTCATATGTATCAGACTGATCCTCGAAAGCAATGGGAGAAACAATAGCTAACTGGGGCGGCGTAAGTCCATTGTATTTCTGACCTAGAGTATGTTTGATAAAAGCATCCAGCTCCGCTTTATAGTTGTCGAGCCCTTTTTTACCCCCGAAGGATTCATTGAAGCCGAAGAACGCCAAAATTATATCCGCCTTGTGACGCCTGATCCATTCATCCGGTGATTCATACTGACCCTGGCTGTCTGAATTTCGGGCCAGTTCGGTTTGGAATTTTGCAGCTCCTGGAAATGCCCATGGCGATGGCCTTCCTGAGTGAGGTCTAAATCCAGGCGTGTTGCCTCCATCACACATATTACGGATATACAGCAGGCTGTCCGGATAACGCAGATGCATCTCAGTCTCAAAATGACCGAAGTTCATCATCCGGGAGCCAAGGTTATTGCCAACAAGGATGATGTGCGCACCTTTTTTAATTTTTAATAGAGACGGATTTGGTTGTATAAACCGAAAGGAAATAAACGTTATAAAAAAAACAACCAGAATTATCAGAGCTGCTTTTATTTTATCCCTGCTTCTTGTTGTTATCATTCGTACCATTTGTTAATTAAAGAACTTAGTAAGCCTTAACGTCTTTCCAACTTCTGGAAGCGGCAGACTCTACAACTGCCTGGCAGACCTTCTGTGTTTGGAGTGCATCTTTAAAAGTGGGTGCACACGGTTCACCAGTTTCGAGGCTTTTTAAAAAATCAGCAACCTGGTGTACAAAAGAATGTTCGTACCCAATTGATAATCCCGGAACCCACCATTTATTCATGTAAGGCTGATCACCATCTGTAACATGAATGGTACGCCAGCCACGAACAATAGATTCGTCCGCATGGTCAAAAAATTCAAGCCGGTTGAGATCGTGTAAGTCCCAGCGAATGGATGCATGTTCACCATTAATTTCAAAGGTATATAATGCCTTATGTCCGCGGGCATAGCGGGTAGATTCAAACAATCCCAAAGAGCCATTCTCAAAGTGACAATGAAAAATACAGGCATCATCGATACTTACCTTTTGCATTTGTCCGGTAGCCTGGTGCACCCGTTCTTTGACGAACGTTTCGGTCATTGCAGAAACATCTTTGATAGATCCGTTGAGCCACATGGCCGTGTCAATACAGTGAGCCAAAAGATCGCCGGTGACGCCGGAACCGGCTGCCTCAGCATCTAACCGCCACAAACCTTCTCCGCCTTGTGGAAGATCCGCATTGATGGTCCAGTCCTGTAAAAAATTAGCCCGGTAATGAAAAATTCTTCCCAGCTTTCCGGAGTCGACTATCTGCTTTGCTAAAGTGACCGCAGGGAGCCGGCGGTAATTGTACCATACGGTATTTTTAACCCCCGCCTTCTCAACAGCTTCGGTCATCTGTTGCGCCTCTTCCAGCGTTTTTGCCAAAGGCTTTTCGCACAAAATCATTTTGCCCCTTTCAGCTGCGGCGATAGCGATTTCGGCGTGCATATTATTGGGTGTGCAGATATCTATTGCATCAATATCATCACGGGCAATTACCGCCTTCCAATCCGTTTCTACAGATGCATAACCCCATTGGTCAGCAAAGGCTTTTACTCTGTCTGCCCTACGGGAACAAACTGCCTGTAATACCGGGCGATAGTCTAATTCAGGAAAAAAATCGCTCACCCGTTTATAGCCGTTTGAATGGGTACGGCCCATAAAGCCACCACCAATCAATCCAATCCTTATTGTTTTATTTTTACTCATCTCTTAATTCCTTACAACAAAAAAAGCAACTATCCTGCTTCCTGCCAGCCATGTAGTTTACGCACCTTTATCAGGGTAGCCAGTATATCATTCCAGGTTTCCTGCCGCATCATTACCTCATTGGAAAACATACATCCATCCCAGCAAATGTGTTTAAATGCTTTGGTAAGTTCACCTGTTTCATCACGCATCCAGTATCCTGCATCTGTTGCTACGTCTAACTTTCCATTAGGATCTGTTGCCTGGCAATGCCTGCCGGTTTTATCATGTGAGCCAGTTCCATGAACAGTTCCATCGTTTTGTGCCACATGAAAATCTACGGTCCAAGGCCTAAGTTCTTTGGTAATCGTTTTCAACCCTTGCGTAAGTGCCTGCCTGTCGTTCCAATCAAAGTCTGCCGGTAAAATCCGGTCTTCCGGCCTGTTGTAGCCAAGTAGGTAAAGAAGCGTGTGTGACATGTCCGCCTGGAAACCAATGTTCGGACGATCTACCATTTCCAGTGTCTGGATCATTGTTTTCCAGCTGTGCATACCACCCCAGCAGATCTCGCCTTCGGCCGCCAGTTCTTCTCCGAAGTCGGCGGCTATATCGCAGGCTTCACGAAATGTTTGGGCAATTAATTTTGTGTTATTGACAGGATCTTTTTCCCAGTTCTCGGGAGAACTGGCAGAGTCAATGCGGATCACTCCATGCGGCCGAACACCTAGTTCCCGTAGTCGCTTTCCGAAATGGCAGGCTTTCCTAACCATTTCTACAAATTGTGCCCGGTCTTCTTTACTGCCCATGGCCGAGCCACCCCATATTGGCGCTACCAGACTTCCTATGTTCAGGTTCAGTGTACCAACTTTATCAGCCAGGCGTTTTATTTCATCATCAGCACTACCAATATTTATATGAGGGTCTAATAAGCCAATGTCAATACCGTCAAATTTTATTCCGTCCACTTCCGCAGTAGCCGTCATTTGAAGCATTGTATCGAATGGGATAGGCGGCTCAGAATCAGGACCTTTTCCAACTATGCCCGGCCAGGTAGCATTGTGCAGCTTAGGAAAATTATGCTCGTTCATATCGTTAGATTATAATTAAGGATACCACAAAAACCAGACTTAAAGAAACGGTTTCCTATTTCACTTTTTTAATTAGCTCAAAGTCATATCAGGATTTTCCGGACCAAAATGCTTCAGCATTACTATCGGATCGGTGGTGGACTGGTTCGTGATTCTGACACCTTCTGTTGCAGCTTGTTCACTTACAAAAAACTCGTCGTTGGTTAATTGGCCATACCGGATGAGGGCCGGGGTTTCAATTTCCCAAACACCCATTTTGCCCCTTCCCTGCATCATGATCAAACCATAAGCGGCGCTGTCTTTAATAGTAACAGATTGGCCGGGGAAAACAGTTAGTTCTTTTGCGCTGAAAGCATCCGACAGGTAACATACCCAATTCTCCCTGTAGCCTTCCTCCTGCATTTCATTCAAAGCCTTAACTGGTTTCGGACGCATAAAACGGGTCTCCAGAATATTAGGGTTCGTATTTAATTCCCAGTCAATTACCTCCATTAAATCATCATAATTTCCTATCCTGTCAGCGGGTGTTCCGTTCCATAATAATTCTTCAGGAATGATGGCTTCATTCACCAAAGATTGATACATGGCAAATACATCGGATGCCTTCTGAGGTTCGTAGGTACACATACTGCCCGGGGCATGAAGCATGCCCGGAGGAACATCCCACCCAGTTCCCGGGTCTAAACGAAAGGCTTGTGAATAACTGGTTATTTTATTATCCCCTTTGGTAAAGTTTACGAGGCATTCACGAATTTCCTCTTTGGTGGTACCAGGTGCAATTCCAAAAAATGTATACGGAAAATCGCCGCCATGATTGTTTAATTGAGGTGGGAAATAATAAGCCTCTGGTTTACCCAACTGTCCAATCAAGGCAGCCTTCTCATCATTATGATGAAGGTGATGTGGTAGAGGTCCCATGTTGTCAAAAAATTTGGAATACATTGGCCAGCTTTGATAAGTATCCCATAACCGGTTACCAATTAGGGAACCTTTCAGTTCATCAATAACATCTTTCAATAGAATCCTTTCTTCCTTTGTTCCATCGTTAAAAATTACGATGCTTAACCCTTCATTTTCTCCTGTTAGCGGGCCGTTTTTTGCAGGTGTGGCGGAGGAAAGCCAACGTTCATCTATGCCTCCGCGTTGCCCGCCTAAAACATAATAGTCGTCAGGGTGTAACTTAATTCTTCTCCCTGGTACACAAAAGGACCTGGGTACCCAGGTAGGAGCCAAACGCAAAATACCTTTTCCCTGGTCCAATGCTTTTTGAGCTAAGCTTAATTTTTCCATTGGCAAATGATTCGATTGAATATTAAACTTCTTTCGTTGGACTATTTAAAAATAAATCTATTTTTTCTTTAGTATATAACACTTCCATCTCGAGATCATATTTTCTTCTTTCTCCGGGAGCAATCAGTATGAGATCATTCTGTTCCCTGGCCTTAGCCTGACCTATGGGAGGATTTGTTCCGGGTTCCAGCGCGGTGACGTATTCACCTTTGCCCCAGTGTTGCCAGTTCGTTAGCCAGGGCAGTTGTTCCTTTTGAAACCTCAAGGACAAGGCAATCCCAATTTGAGGGTTGTACACACCGCAGGTACAATTTCCTAATTCATCCGGAGCAATATCAATGAAAGCCGCTTCCTCGCCCGAACCAGAATGTTCGTCTAACGGTGCAGGGCACTTGTGGAAGTTATTTTCTTTTCTGAAGATTTTATTATTACTGTCACCATCACGTGCTTTCCAGCCCCCTTTCCAAATAATTTCTGATCCCTCATCAACCAGGGGCCAGCCAAGATTGCAATGATATAATATCATGTGTGGAACAGGGTAATTGCCACGGTTTACCACTTCATCATGGATGCGTATGACTGCT
>JBBJOD010000254.1:0-7426 GCA_037721715.1 Chitinophagaceae bacterium
CGGGCAGGAACGCCCATCTTGTCGGCTCAAGCTGTTCGCCGAACTGTCTGATTCCAAGTCGTACACCAAAACAAAAGCATGTTCAAGGCCCCGGTGAAACACTATCCATTTATAATATTTAGTGCAAACTTATTGCTTGTTAAACCTCCAGCTTGCAGCCTGTTGCCTGCCCAACACCTGGATATAGTAACCACCAGCATGCAGGTCTGAAAGATCCAAAAAAACATTGTTCCTTCCTTCATCCAGAAGCCATTTTCTCTTCCGTATAATCTGTCCGTTCATACCTAAAATGCAAATTTCCACTTCCTGCGCTTGTGCGTTATCAATAGTAAGAGTCGTTGAATTTATTATCGGCATCGGAAACATCCTTATTGCCAAATGGCTGTGTTGGCCCTTGACCGAAATCACATTGCTTTGATACGCACCATTCAGGTTACCTGTCCATTTTAACCTGAAGTGTATTGTACCTGCGGATGCAAAATCATACACGAATTCATACTTCGTTCTGCCCGGTACCTGATCCACTTGTCCTATGCTAACGTACTGTTTTCCATCAAGGGAACTTTCAATAGTAAATTGACCACCGGGCAACATAGTGTCAGTTCTCCATTGCAAAGTGATCTTGTCAAAATTTCTATGTGCATTTAAATAAAATTTTTGCAGCGGAAGCGGATTTTGATAGGCTACCGTACTGGCTAGTGTAAACGCTCCAAAATCAACCTGCACAATGCTTGTAACCGTACCTGTTGCAATACCGGCAGATGCAGCATTACCTGCGTTTTTCCATTCTGAAATTCCAGCATCCCACCGGGCTACTACTAACCTATCTAAAGCGGTTGCATGGCTGTAGGTTCCAACCGACAAGGTGATCTTGCAGGAAGAAGAACCTGACAGCCGTTTCAACGTCCAATATTCCAAAGTGCTTAACCGCACGATCGCAGGCCTTTCAAACTGGGTACCAAAGATGGTTTGCGGGTTCTCCAAAAAATATTCAGCAACAAACTCATTACTTCCCGTACCGGCTGTACCATTAATCTTCAGCGGAGCATAATCCCCCTCTTTGCCTATGGGAAATTCAAAGTCACTACCACCGGTTTTTTTCATCGGTCCGTTAACGAAAGAATGAGGAGATCCTCCGTTGACGTTACAACTATCCATGAGTGTTAACAGATTAACCCCTGATGTTATTAGCCGGCCATTTTTAAATTCAAGCGTATAAGGCAGGCTTAATGGGTTCACGAGTGATACGGCTTTGGGATTGTTAATGCGAAATGCCACGCTGTTAGTAATAGTCCCTGCCAATGAGACCTGCTGATGTTGTGTGCCATCCAGTTCAATGACTGGTAAGCCACCCGATGTTTCAGTGATGATTCCCTTAACGGCCTGGTGCATATTTCCCCTTATCCGTATTATATTGTTATTTGGCTGCGACGCTACATTGAATATGCCGGAATCCTGGTAATAATTGCCATGCACTATCAGATCGTTGGAAAGGTCGGCATTGAATTGAACACCACCGGTCAACTGCAAATCGCCGTAGATGGTTACCGGGTTTGCACCGGAAGCATTGTAAGTTTGCGTTCCTCCGGATGAAACTGCCGAAAGTTTCAATGTACCAAACGTCCTGTTGCTTAACGAGATGGGATAAGACCCTCCTGGAACATCAAATTCAAATATGCCCGTGGCAGTGCCCGAAACCATAGCCAGTTTAGCCACTATATCATTGGCATGTGCAGACCTGGAATTATGTACATAAGTACCACTATCATAAATGCACATCAAACCATTTAACTGTATCGACTGTCCACCGCTCAAACCGGAAGAATTCTTAAAAACACCTCCTTTACCAATAGTTATTGCAAGGCCGGTTTCAAGAACAATTATGGCAGGGCTGCTTTTATTGGATGCTGGTAAATGCAGATTAATAGTATTACCTGTTGAAGGTGTTATGGATATGGAATGTATCCTGACTGCAGAGTCGGGCATCAATATATTATAGCTTGCTTTCTGGTAAGTGTTATCGAGTATCACCTCATCACTGAAGGCCGGTACTCCCTCGGGTTGCCAGTTAAGTGCATGCTCCCATGCACCGGTTTTAGCACCGGTCCACTTTTTCTGAGCGTGCGACTGGATACAGTTTAGAATGCCATACACTATAAATAACAATACCACTTGTTTAAATTGCATTACCTGACTCGCGGATAAGCTTAGTGCCAACCCGCTAATTAAATGTACCGATGATCCAGGTTGTTTAACAGGGTGTTTTAACGTAAAAAATCCTTCCGGAGTGGAAGGATTTTTAAAAACAGGTCAAGCTTATCGAACTAGGATTATCTTTTAAATTTTACCAGTTTAATTACCCCGGAGGTAATACCATTTACTGACAATTTAGCGAGGTAAGTACCGTTGGATAGCTGTTTGGTTCCGAGGTTGATCTTCAACACATTCCTGCCTATACCAAGAGTGCCATAACTGTATGTATACACCAGCCGGCCATGCAAGTCATATACACCCACACTAATCTGATTTCCAACTGAAGTATTGTAAAAATCAATGTAGAAATTATCGATAAAAGGATTCGGATAAATTTTAGTGATCGCTACTGGTTTACTCCTGGAAGCAGCTTTTGTTATAATCATGTTGGCATTCATAGCTGGCAATAGCAGGTCACCATCCGGGCTAAATGCCGCATCCGGGATCAGTTGCCTTTCAATGCCCGGCCCCGTCCAGTACACCTGCATGTTTTCAGCACCTTCTTTCTCAAAGTAAGTAATTGAAATGGGGTATCTGCCTGCGGAGGCAGTGATAGTACCGGTAGCTGGATAAAAGAAATGCACCCCACCATTGTCAACGAGGCTGCTGTCAGTTGCTGAATAAGGCATATAGAAATAAATTTTACTACCGTCGTCTGATACAGTTTCAAATGT
The DNA here is from genome assembly GCA_037721715.1 of Chitinophagaceae bacterium. Taxonomy (GTDB): domain Bacteria; phylum Bacteroidota; class Bacteroidia; order Chitinophagales; family Chitinophagaceae; genus JADCRZ01. The sequence goes on from JBBJOD010000254.1 coordinate 2,928, forward strand.
ATAGGTACCTGTTGTTGGAAGATCAATATAACCCTGCCATATAAACGCAAAATGATCATTGACTCCAGGCGTTCTAATGCTGATGTCCACATTCTCGCTTAGCCCTGTTTTCATGGGCGGCAATGCATCAAAATCCGGAAGCGCGTCAAAGTTCCCTTCATAATATTTATAGTTCAATCCGGTGATTGAGGGAGCTTCAGATGCTACGCCAAATGCCGCATCCGGTATCAGCTGCCTTTCTATTCCGGGCCCGGTCCAATATACCTGCATTGTCTCACCACCGTCCTTTTCAAAGTAAGTGATTGTAATGGGGTAAAGGCCTGCAGCAGGGATTGCAATTGTACCGGTAGCGGCATTAGTAGCATGTAAACCATCGTTGTTAACCAGGCTGTTACTGCTTGCTGAGTAAGGTTCATTGAAATATAGTTTGCTGCCGTCATCAGATATTGTCTCAAAAGTATAATTGCCGCCTTTCGGAATATTTATATAACCTTCCCATATAACCGCAAAACGGTCATTGACTCCTGGTGTTCTTATTCCAAGGTCTACGTTTGCAGACTTCCCGGTTTTTAAAGGCGTCAGCGCCTGGAAGTCGGGAAGTAAATCAAAATTTCCTTCAAAATATTTATAACTCAGCCCATTTATGCCTGGCGCTGCAATGGCTTCAAACGCTATATCCGGAATAAGCGCCCTGGGAATTCCAGGCCCTGACCAATACACTTGCATGGTTTCACCACCTTCTTTTTCGAAGTAGGTGATAATTATTGGGTAAAGTCCTGCGGCAGGCACCAGAATAGTACCGGTTGCTGTATTGGAAGCGTGCAGGCCGTCATTGCTGACCAGACTGCCACCTGTTGCAGTGTAAGGCGTATTGAAATAAAGTTTGCTGCCATCGTCTGATACGGTCTCAAAGGTATAGCTACCTGCTGTTGGTATATTTATATAACCTTCCCATATAAACGCAAAACGGTCATCGACTCCCTGTGTTCTTACACCGAAGTCTATATTTGCGCTTTTGCCTGTCTTTGTTGCCGTCAACGCTGTAAAATCTGGAAGCGAATTAAAGTCTCCTTCAAAATATTTATAGCTCAACCCACTGGTAGTTGGAGCTGCAGTTGCATGGAAAGCGGCATCGGGTATAAGTTGCCTGGCGACACCCGGACCCGTCCAATATGCCTCCATGCTTTCGCCACCGTAGTTATCAAAATAGCTGATAGCTATGGAATACCTGCCAGGTGCAGCAATATCTACCGTTCCGCTTACTGCCTGGGATGGATGGGTTCCATCATTATTGACCAGTGCAGGAGCATTCAGTGAATATGGAGTATTAAAATAAAGCTTACTGCCATCATCTGAAACCGTTTCAAAAGTATACGTTCCTGCCGCGGGGATATTAATAAAACCTTCCCATACAATGGCAAAACTATCGTTAACGCCTGGGCGCCGTATTTCCAGGTCTATATTTGCAGTGTTACCTGTTATGGTCGGAGTAAGAGCATTGAAATCAGGGAGCATATTAAAAGCGCCTTCATAGTAACGATAATTCAAACCACCCAAAAGAGTTTGCTGAATAGTAGCAGGGTCCGCATAACCAATTGTGACTGGGCCGGAGCCGGTTAACACCTTGGATGTTATTACGCCTGACGTTGCATTGCCGGGTGTAAAAACAGACCCGTTTATAGTGATCCAGTGGCCGTCGGTATAGTGAGCAACTACAAGCCCATCTGTACTGCTGGCACCTGGAACAGCCGCATTGACAAATAATTTGACACGGGCATCTGCACCTGATATTTTTGAAACGTTCCAGTATTCAGCATTTGAAACGCCCCTGAGTGGTGCAGTTACATTCAAATCGGAATAGGCGGTGTTAAAATATTCGGCCTGGTATAGAGAAGGATCCGCAGACGATGGAACTACTACGCTTGAATCAAAACTAACGGCAGAAGCAATGTTTCCTTTTCCTGTGGGAAATAAATAGCCAGCGTTAGAGTTGGTCCATCTGCGCATGGGACCGCTTACATAACTACTATCTGTATTGCCTACCATAACGCCGGAAAGAGCATCCGGGTCTTTTACGGTAACGATATTTGTGCCGGTGGTGTTCAGTGTTCCTTTCAGCAATTCAAGTCGGCCTACCTCTAATGGTGATTGCAAGTTTACTCCCTGTATGGCAGGGTAACCGGTATAACTGTATTGCTTCTGCGAAATTCTTAAGGTTACCTTGTTTCTCTCGTTATTAATAGTTCCGCCGGATATGTTAATTACCTGGCCTGTGCTGCTGATACCGAAGCGGGTTGGGAAAAATACAGGTCCGTTCATTTCAACAAAAAATCGGGGAATCGGGCCGGCGGATGTGCTGTTGGTAATAAAGGTCCCACCTGTCTGTACAAGATGAGTACTTACACCCAGCACGGAAACACCCAAAGGGTCATTGTAATCCTGTAGAGAGAAATTGCCTGCACTCTGGTTGAAATTGAAAACCTGCAGCCTGTAGTTGGTTGCCGAAGAAGAATTGGTTCCTTTAGCCAGCGCCACCCTGGAATTTCCCCTGATATTGAGGGTTCCTTCAAAAGGAGCGTTGTTGAAAAAAACCGGGCTTAGGGTAACTGAAACAGACGCAGGTGAAGCGCCGGTATTGGCAAGCAAGGTTATTGTTTTGTTGTTTGTATTTTGAATAATTAAATTTCCAGTTATTACGCATCCATCTGGCAAATCAAGGCTTGCGTCTGATTCCTGGCCTGGAAGGTCAATAAGGAAATCTTTATAATCGGCAGCCAAGTGAATAAGCTTACTCATGCTTCCGATGATCATGATCCTTGACCTGTTAATTAATCCCGTTACTATAGACACGGAATCTCCTGCCCAGGTAGCATTCGGTATTGCCGCATCGAGATTATTTTGCACCACATAATTAGTACCGGCTGAAAATCGAAGTGAGGAAGCATTGGAAGAAATGTAATTGGTATTGTTCTTAAAAATTATTTTACCAAAATCCCCGAAACCAATATATAAAACCGTGACCCGTGACCCGTTTTGCACGGTGAAAGTAGCACCATTCCCTGCCAGTCGATTAACGGGTACACCACCTTCAAATTCCCACCGTCCTGCAACAAAAGAATTGGATCCGGAGGCACCGCTGAACACAAAATTAAAGGGCACATTAGCGCTTGTGCTATCCTTTAAGGTTTGAAAAGGATTCACACTTAACGTTCGTAAAAGAGTAAAGACAACCGGGGTGGATGCATATAAAGTAACATCACCCTGGATGTGCATTGCCCCTACAACCGGTGAAATGTTTACATGAACAAGTGCCTTGACATCTTCAACAAATATGACAGAGTCTAGTGCTCCTGGTAATGCGGCACCACCACTACCATTCCTTGTATTGGACCAGTTTGCCTGGATGTTCCAGTTGCCGTTCAATGGCCCTACCCAATATTTAGCAGCGCCATATACATAAGTTGAAGATAAAAGGCAAAGCAGGATAATTTTATAAAAGAGTTTCATAAAGTACATTTATGTATGGGAAAAGAAATGGAAAGTGTTTAACCCGTAGATAACTTATTAAGGAGAATAAAGAACGGGGTAATGTACAACTGATTTTTAGAAAGATTGTGTTCAAAGGACTGGCAGTACCAACTATATGAGAAAACTAGGGGTTTATATTTAAATATAGTAAATAATCAATATAGGTTGGCAGCTATTGGAATGCGAATCAGGCGAAATATTTTGAGAAATATTATCAGAGATTAAAGTAACCAGGATAGATAACACTTTTATGTATCACTATCATTAATTGACACCAGTTTCTTTGTGCGAAATAAAATGATGTGGTAAAAAAGCAATTATTGTAACTGACCCTTTCCCTGCTACTTCTTCCTGAAAAAGATCCTTACCGGCACGCCTTTGAAGTTAAAATTGGCCCTGAGTTGATTCTCCAGGTAGTTTTTATACGGCGACTTAATATCATCCGGGTAATTGGTGAAGAAGGCGAAAGAAGGAACAACAGTAGGCAATTGGGTGATATATTTTATTGAAACAGCATTACCCCGCACAACGGGTGCGTGGTACGATTCAACTGCTTTTTGCATAATATCGTTCAACTTTGAAGTAGGAATTTTGCGTGTACGATTTTCGTACACTTCAAGTGCTGCCTCTATGGCTTTGAATATACGAAGTCTGTCAGTGACCGATATAAATAGAATGGGTACGTCAGAGAAAGGCGCTATCTTTTTCATCAGTTCCTTTTCATAATCCCGTGCTGTATTGGTTTCCTTGTCTACCAGGTCCCATTTATTCACCAACAATACAATACCCTTTCCCTTTTTAGCGGCCATTCCGAATATATTAAGATCCTGCGCGGTAATACCCTTGGTGGCATCGAGCATCACCAGGCAAACGTCAGCTTCATCCATTGCTTTAATGGCACGTATTACCGAGTAGAATTCAAGATCCTCATTCACCCGGGCTTTCCGGCGGATTCCGGCGGTATCGATCAA
>JBBJOD010000255.1:0-7379 GCA_037721715.1 Chitinophagaceae bacterium
GCTCTGAGTACATGTTTCTCGATAATACGGCTTGTAATCTGGCATCTGTAAACCTCCGCCAGTTTTTTGACCAGGATACCAATACGTTTGATGTGGAAGGTTTTGAATATACCTGTCGGTTATGGACCGTTGTGTTGGAAATATCTGTGTTAATGGCACAATTTCCCAGCAAGGAAGTAGCCCAGCTTTCTTATGATTACAGGACCCTCGGTTTGGGATATGCCAATCTGGGATCAATGCTGATGGTAAGCGGTATACCTTATGATAGCGAAGAAGCAAGGGGTATAGCAGGAGCAATCTCTGCAATCATGACCGGCATAGCCTATAAAACTTCGGCAGAATTGGCCGAGATTCTAGGCCCTTTTTCAAGGTATGAAGAAAACAAAACGGATATGATGCGCGTAATGCGCAACCACCGGGCAGCTGCCTATGATGCCAATGAGGCTTATGAAGGATTAAGTGTAAAACCTGTTGGTATAAATGCTAAATACTGTCCTGACTATTTATTAAGCGCCGCTACAAGGGCCTGGGATGATGCTGTACAATTGGGTGAAAAATTCGGCTACCGCAATGCACAAACTACAGTTATTGCACCTACCGGCACAATTGGCCTGGTGATGGACTGCGATACTACGGGTGTGGAGCCTGATTTTGCCCTTGTTAAATTTAAGAAATTAAGTGGAGGAGGATACTTCAAGATCATCAACCAGTCTGTGCCACAGGCGTTGAAAAACCTGGGATATAATGAAAAAGATGCCGACGCGATTGTTAAATACGCGGTGGGTTCGGGCACATTCGCCGGCGCGCCCCACATCAATCATCAAAGCTTAAGTGAAAAGGGATTTATAGCAGAAGAAATTAACAAGCTGGATACGGGTGTTGCAACAGCTTTCGAAATCGGGTTCGTTTTCAATGTATACAACCTCGGCGAAGAATGCCTTCAGCGTATGGGCTTTAAACCAGAGCAATATTTCAATTTTGAATGGAGCCTGCTCGAGGCATTGGGCTTCAATGATGACCAGGTTGCAGCAGCCAACGACCATGTTTGTGGAACCATGACGATTGAAGGCGCTCCCCTGTTAAAGCCTGCACACCTGGCTGTTTTTGATTGTGCCAACAAATGCGGCAAAAAAGGCGAGCGTTTTATTCACGCCCATGGACATATTCGTATGATGGCCGCGGCACAGCCTTTCCTGAGCGGCGCCATATCTAAAACCATTAACCTACCCAACGAGGCCAATGTAGATGAGATAGCAGATTGTTACCTGATGAGCTGGCAGCTTGGGTTGAAAGCCAACGCCTTATACCGGGACGGCTCAAAATTGTCTCAGCCACTTAGTAATAAATCGGATAAAAAGAAAAAGTCAGGAGAAGCTGTGGCAGAGATCTTAAGGGAAACTGGCGAACACCACGACGAACAGGCAGCATCGAACATTGTTGATATGGGGAAACTGACGATTGATGAATTGTTGCAGGAAGTGAACAAACGGGTACAAAACAGTGCGGATACCAAATTAAAACGTGAACTGGCGAGGATAGTAGAAAGAAGAACCCTTCCTTCCAAGCGGTGGGGATTTACGCAAAAAGCAAAAATAAACGGGCAGGCTTTGTTCCTGAGAACCGGGGAGTACAGTGATCATACCGTGGGTGAAATATTCATAGATATGGCAAAGGAAGGAGCTACCATGCGCAGCATGCTGAACTGTTTCGCTATTGCGATTTCAATCGGGCTGCAATATGGCGTTCCGCTGGAAGAATTTGTAGAAAAGTTTGTCTTTACCCGATTTGAACCTGCCGGTATGGTTGAGCATCCTAATATCAAGTCAACTACTTCGATCGTAGACTTTATTTTCCGGGTACTGGCGTATGAGTACCTCGGCAGAACAGACCTGGTTCATGTGCTGGATAAACCTGAAATAATGAATACGGGTTCTGATGACTGGGATGATTCTTCTGCTACTACCGAAAACTTAAAAAAGAGTCCGGAACTAAGCCAGGTACGCATTGTGCCATCGGCTTCTAAAACTTCTCATTCGGCCAGTACTGCAGCAAGGGCAACAGTTAACCAGGGTGCGAGAGGTGAAGCGGGAATGGATGCAGTGAATGCAGCAGCCCGTAATATGCAAAGTGATGCGCCATCATGCAACACATGTGGACACATCACGATCCGCAGCGGCACCTGTTATAAATGCCTCAACTGTGGCAATAGCATGGGATGCAGTTAACTGAAATAGTGGTTAGTTAGTATCAGATCCACTCGCTTTAGGCGGGTGGATTTTTTTTAGGATCGCCGGGTGATCAACCTGCCAGGTCTAACAGCTTATTCCTGTTTTCTTTCATGCAGGAACTGCCGTATCTAAGTTACCAAGCAAGATCTGCCAGGTTTTTAAATCGCTGTAAGCCGCCTGCTTTAATATACCACACCACACTGGGCCCTGACAGTATCCATTACCCCGGCCATGACCAGGCTGTTTTCAAACGGCATTAATGGACATTCAACCAGGCCCTTCTCCAGGCATTGCATTACTTCCCTGATCTCGTATTCAAAACCATTGTGTTCATGAGGTAATGAAAATTGTTGTACTTCACCCTCATCAGGTTCCAGGCTGATACTAGTGGCCTTATAAAACGGGCGATGCAATAATATCCTGCCTTTGGTGCCGGTTATTTCAGCAGTAAGCGAGGATTTAAAGGTAATTGAGGAGAAGATGTTTGCAAATTCTCCACCTGGATATTGAAACTGCATGCTGCAGCATGCATCAGCACCGGTTTCAGCCAGTGTAGCCATCGACTGAATACGTGAGGGTTCGCCTAATAAAAGGGTCGTAAGGAAGAGAGGGTATATTCCCACATCCAGTAGAGAGCCACCTCCTAGCTCCAGGTTGTACAACCGGTTCGTAGCATCAGTTGGTGCCTGGAAACCGAAGTCGGCCCTTATAAATTGTACCGGCCCAATGGCATCTTGAGCAATAAGTTCCTGCATTTTTGTGATGGAAGGCATAAACGCTGACCACATGCCTTCCATTAAAAAAGTGGAGTTTTTCTTTGCTGCATTTACCATGCGCCGGACCTGCTCAAGGCTTAATGCCATTGGCTTTTCACAAAGAACCGCCTTTTTGTGCTGCAGGCACATGATCGCCTGTTCACAATGAAAGGCATGAGGCGTGGCAATGTAGATGATATCAACGGATGGATCTTCTGCCAACTGGTTGTAGTGCCCATACGCATGGCTTGCACCGTATTTATCTGCAAGCTTCTTTGCCTTGTCGGCATCTCTCGAGGCTACTGCATATATCTCTGCATTTTCTGTATAATTTAGAGCGGAAGCAAATTTCTCCGCAATATTACCGGCGCCTAAAATACCCCAACGGAAAGGTTTGTGCATTTGATTTTTTTGAATGGTGAAATATCTGCTACTTTGTCGCGGTAAAATATGTCAAATTTCCCTCTGTTAAGAGATTAAATATTAGGCCGCTTAAATTAGCCTGACCGGGTTGGCGCAGGCAGGATTTTCTCAAAATAGAGCTACGCACCACTGAAAAAGGCTCCTGCATAGTGTTGAAAATCCGGTAATTTTAAAGAAATACCATCAGCACTATCTATTCAGTTCATCTTTTAAATTCGTTCTGAAAACTATGACAATACATTTTGGCTACGATAAAAAGCAGGTGATCCAGGCACTTCGATACCATTTTCTTACACGGCCCGAAATAAGGATATTACTTGTACTGGTAAATGTTTTTGCCATTGCATCGGCTATATTATTTGCATTCAAAAGAATTCAACCTTTAGCTTTCCTGCTTTTTTCGTTTTTATGGTTTTTCCTGATGCTGATTATCTGGAGGATCCTTCCAAGGAGTATTTACAAAAAAGCCCAGACATTCCAGGACGATTTCTCCATGTCTTTCAAGGATGAAGAAATTATATTAAAGAACGAATTAGGATCTAAGACCTGGCCCTGGAAGAATTTCAGCACCTTTCTTGAAAGTCCGTATTTTTTTCACTTGTATTTTGACAGCCGGTCTTTTTTTCTTGTGCCTAAAGATGCTTTTAAAGACATAACAGCATTGCAGGAAACAAGGAAACTGCTGAAAGAAAAAATAAGCAAATGAATGACCCAGCTTCTTGAAAAAACAAACATGCTGCCTAAACGCCCGAACTTCAGCCTATACCTCCAGGTGATGGTATATGCGGCAGCGGGCATCAATCATTTTGTACACCCCGATTTCTATCTTCGTATCATTCCTCCTTATTTACCTGACCATTCATTACTTAATGCTTTAAGTGGCATCAGCGAACTTTTACTAGCGGTACTGTTGCTCTTCCCGTTTACCCGTAACATAGCTGTTTACGGGTTGATTGCCCTGCTCATCGCTTTTATTCCCGCGCACATCTACCTTATCCAGATCAGCCAATGTTCCACCCCCGGATTTTGCCTGCCATTGGCAATAGCCTGGATTCGCCTGTTGCCTGGCCAGTTCTTATTGATTTGGTGGGCCTGGAAGCTCAGAGAACATAAAAAGGGTTTTGTAGAAACGCCGTGCTGAAGGCTGGCATTGCAATGAAATTTCACCTGCCTATTAATTGAATAGCATGAAGACCAATAAGCCAACATCTTGTGTTTCTATCATTCATTTCTTTTGACCGACGGCCGGCGAACGCCCAGGTAATACAGCATCCAACCCATTACTGCAAAAAAGAAAACGCTGAGCAGGTAATAACCGGTTGTGCCGAGTGTTGTAATAAGGCCGCGGTCAACACTAATAGTAGCCAGCCATCCTGTTACGCCGCTGCTAATATTTAAGAAGGCAAATAGAACACCGAGCAGTGCGCCACCTGCAACCAGCCCGGTGGCAAAGAGGTTTCCTTTCTCCAGGTCTTCTTCACCTTCTATGGCAATATCGCCCCGCCTCTTTTTAATGAAGTCGACAATAGCCCTGATAGCACTTCCTATAAAAATGGGCAGTGTGGTAGACAAAGGGAGGTATACACCAATGGCGAAACTTAATGCCTTGACACCGCAGAGTTCCATAACGATAGCCAGGAATGCACCAGCGAGCACGAAATTCCAGTCGAGGTTATACGATAGAATTCCTTTGATCAGCGTTGCCATTAAAGTAGCCTGGGGTGCATTGTATTTGCTTCCGATGGCATGTTGAATACCATTTTGCAGCAGTTCAGGCGTGGGAGTATCCAATAGCTTGACTGTTAAGCCAATGGCGATCGATGAAACAATCACTCCTATAAATAAGGCAAGTTGCTGATACCGTGGCGTGGCGCCGACAATATACCCTGTTTTAAGGTCCTGCGAGGTATTGCCAGCGTTAGCCGCCGCTATGCAAACCATTCCTCCCACTACCAGGGCCATCGGTTCGTACACTTTGCCGCTCCATCCAACGGCAATAAAAATCAGGCAGGTACTCATCACCGTTGCGATGGTCATTCCGCTGATTGGATTGTTGGAAGAGCCAATTAACCCAACGATCCGGGAGGAAACGGTAACAAAAAATGCCCCGAAAATTACTACCAGTAAACCGATGAGTAACCGGTTGAAGAAATTATCACCCGGGATGAAATTTAATGTTGCTATCAGTACAACAAGGGCTATGCTTCCAAATAATACTATTTTGAGGCTCAGGTCTTTTTCGGTCCTTGAAATCACTTCGCCCTCGTTGCCTTTTTTTACAGAGCCGATGCTTTCTTTAAAGGAGGAAATGATGGTTGGGATTGTCTTCAACAGGGTTATAAATCCACCCGCTGCTACGGCGCCTGCCCCGATCTGGCGAATATAAGCGCGGTAAATGGCTTCTGCCGGGTCTGTGAATTGGTGGGTGACAGGGTTCCATCCACCAAAGCCACCCGGGCCCGATATGCTTTGCAGGAAACCAAGTTTTACCTGCTGAAGGGCTCTTACATCGCCGGGAATAAGTGAAGCAAGCAAGGGGATCAGCACCAACCAGCTTAGTACACTTCCAGCTACCAGGATGCCCCCGATGCGGGGGCCAATGATGTAACCGACTCCCATATACTCGGGGGTTATGTCGGCGGCTACCTGGGCAGATGGAAAATATTTGTTGGTGGCCGCAGTAGCAAAAACGGGCGTTTCAGCTATTATTTTAAACATTTTCTGCATCAGCGCATAAAGGAAGGCGAACCCTAGTCCCTGGAAGGCTGTTTTGGCAAATTCACCTCCGCGTTCCCCTGCTTTTAAAACCGCTGCACAGGCAGTGCCTTCAGGGTATGGCAGGGTGCCATGCTCTTTTACGATCAATGAACGCCGCAACGGTATCATCATCAGTGTGCCAAGCATCCCTCCAAAAATGGCAAGTATAAAAATCACCGCGTAATCAAAATAATTAGCTGCTTCTGCTGTTGAGAGAAATAAAAATCCCGGAAGGGTGAAAACTACTCCTGCCGCGATACTTTCGCCAGCAGATCCCGTAGTTTGAATGATATTGTTTTCCAGGATGGTAGTTTTAAAAACTTTCCTTCCCAATGTAATCGCTAAAACAGCTATGGGTATTGAAGCGCTTACAGTTAGCCCTGCTTTCAATGCCAGGTATACCGTTGCAGCACCGAATAAAATACCAAAAAAACTGCCTATCACCAGTGCCTTTAAGGTAAATTCTTTCATATTTACTTCAGGCGGAACAAAAGGTTGGAAATTTTTTCGTCCGATCATGTGGTTTATTTATGATACAAATTAATTAAAAGCGGCAATAACTGGTAAGAATGAATCGATCCGTTTTCCCGAAGTCTGGCGCAAGTGTTCCATCGGGCTGTATGATAATCTATTTGTTTTGAACTTGCGCCCGATGGACAACTTGTGCCTGAACAATGCTACGCCAAGGCACAAGTTGTTCATCGGCAATTGCTTTCTGTTTAACTTGTTTCACAATTAATACATGCTTTTATTCAGCCGATGAAACACTTGCGCCAGTTTGAGGCCCCGCAAACTCCTGGCCTTGTGCCTGAACAATGTTACGGTAAGGCGCAAGTTGTTCATCGGCAATTGCTTTCTGTTTAACTTGTTTCACAATTAATACATGCTTTTATTCAGCCGATGAAACACTTGCGCCAGTTTGAGGCGTCGCAAACTCCTGGCGCAAGTGTTCCAACGGGCTTATTAATGTATCACTGTAATTTCAAGCAATGCCCGTTGGACAACTTGTGCCCGGAGGAAATTAACAGCCGAACGGTGATCGCCGACAGTTTGTTATTCTTTGTTATAATTTAGCCATTTAGCTGTTTATGCCGATGGTTTTTGCAAAAATGAATTACCTTTCCCCACTTAAACTCTGATTAAATTCTTAGTGTATACATCTTACACTGAATCAAAAGGCCTGAATAAAATTAATATGTCAAAAGTTACCTTTAAC
>JBBJOD010000256.1:0-7345 GCA_037721715.1 Chitinophagaceae bacterium
CAGGGCATCACCTATATATTGGATGAACCCAGCATAGGCCTGCACCAGCGAGATAACCACCGGTTGATTGAAGCATTGAAGAATTTAAGAAATATCGGGAACAGCGTATTAGTAGTTGAACACGATAAGGACATCATGCTGGCGGCTGATCATTTGATCGACGTGGGTCCTAAAGCGGGCAAGCATGGCGGCCAGATAGTGGCCCAGGGCGATCCCAGGCAGATACTGTACTCACAGTCGGAAACTACCCGTTTCCTTTTCGGGGACAAGGTAATTGCTGTACCAACCGAGCGGAGGAAAGGCAATGGAAAATTTCTTGACTTGAAAGGGGCAAAAGGAAACAACCTCCGCAATGTGGATGTGAAATTTCCATTGGGCAAACTGATTGTGGTAACAGGGGTAAGTGGCAGCGGCAAATCAACTTTGATCACCGAAACGCTTTATCCTTTGCTTTCCCAATATTGCTACCATTCAAAAACAAATCCGATGGAACATGTTTCCATTGCAGGATTAGAGCTGATTGATAAAGTAATAGAGATAGATCAAAGCCCGATCGGGCGTACACCCAGGAGCAACCCTGCTACTTACTGTGGCTTTTTTACTGACATCCGAACGCTTTTTGCATCAGTACCCGAAGCAAAAATCAGGGGTTATACTGCCGGACGGTTTTCGTTCAATGTAAAGAGCGGAAGATGTGAAATGTGTGGTGGCGGTGGCATGCGCGTGATCGAAATGAATTTTTTGCCTGACGTATATGTTCATTGTGAAAAATGTAACGGGAAGAGATACAACCGTGACACCCTTGAAATACGCTATAAGGCCAAATCAATCAGTGACGTTCTTGATATGACCGTTGACGAGGCCGTTGAGTTTTTTACCAATGTGCCTTACATATATCGAAGAATAAAAGTATTACAGGAAGTGGGACTGGGTTACATCACTCTTGGGCAGTCGGCCGTTACATTAAGTGGTGGCGAGGCTCAACGTGTTAAGCTGTCAACCGAGCTCGGTAAAAAGGATACTGGCAAAACATTTTATATTCTTGATGAACCAACAACAGGCCTCCACTTTGAAGACATCCAGCATTTACTGGACGTTTTGAATAAATTGGTTGACAGGGGAAATACCGTGCTCGTTATTGAACACAACCTTGATGTGATTAAAGTAGCAGACCATGTGATAGACCTTGGACCGGAAGGAGGCGATGGAGGCGGGATAATGTTGTTTGAAGGAACACCCGAAGAACTTGTAAAAGTAAAGAACAGCCATACCGGAAAATTTCTACAGCCTGAACTGGTTAATGGAAAAGCTATTGGAATGTTGTAGGGTATCACTTCAGGTAATAATGATGGGTTGATATAATCACCTTTCATGGCGGTGGTACATGTTGTAATCTTTCGCCGATATAACAGAAGATAAAGCCAATAAGCGCATGCAGGGAGTGATCGATGAAACCTTATTAAGGGTAGATGTAGGGAACGGATCAGGCTTAAAAAAACCGGACATTCAGGTTTTACCAATTTCCCTGCTGCTTACTGGATATAATTTTAATGATTTAAAAACAATTTTTATTTTACTACCAAACTTCCATGTTCTATCCTGTCGTCATTGCTAAAAATCTCGAACAGGTAATGGCCTTTTTCGAATTTCGGTAAATAGCTTGTTTCCAGGTGGCGAACACGGGTTTGGCTAACTAGCTTTCCAGCCATGTCGAATACAAACAATTGATAAAGCTTTTTATCGTTGCCTAGTGCAGAAAAATACAATACATCATTTGTTGCTCCACGGTGTAGTTTAATTTTACCATAAACTTTTTTAAATGATGATCTTACCAGGATGCTGTCATTAAAACGGGGCGTCATGATGGTGCAGGAATATTTGGCTTCCGCCACTTCCAGGATCAATAGTATCAATGCAAAGGGAAGCAACAGTAACCGAAACGGATGATGTTTATTAATAAAGTGGGGTGATGCTGTCATAGATCAGGAATGTAGCGCCAATTACAGCGTCTGAAAATTGATTATAGTCTTATAACCGGGCAACGCATCGAATTTCTATTAAAAGCATCATCCCCTAAACGAAAGCTGAATTTAATTCCGGTTGAATAAAATGCATCATTATTAGTAGGCTCGCCTCTTTTTTCTCCAGCATTCCTGTTTGCAAATCCTACGCTTTTGTCATACATCCGGTTGGAAATTATGGCAGTGGCAAGAGGCAGGTTTTTGTAAAACAGGTCTTTGTCTATATAAGTGGTGCTTACATCATCAATGTAATCGGTAAATGTTTTGCGATGAATAAATTCCAGGCTGATGCTTACCTTATCGTTGAGGTAATACTTGACGCCTATACCCATGGGTATGTTTAACTGGATAAGCTTATATTCTTTCCTGTCAGGATATTCAGGGAAGCCCTGGCCTTCTGTGTGCAAGTCCTTCAAATTAAACCATTTGCCTGTAACCAGGTCTTGCCCTTGCGGGTTGAAGTTGAATACACCTACACCAATTAAAAAATAGGGCCTTATTTTATGAAACCGGTTATACGCGTCTGCTTCCAAAAAAACCGTTGGATAAAATTCAGCAGCAATGATCGCTTCATTGATCTTCGACTTAAAACTCTGGTTACGCGCTTTACGGGCTTCTTCTAATCCACCATGTGATTGAATCAGTGCATCGTCACCCGCGATTGTTCCATGCGTAAATGCGAACCTGAACCCTAACCATTCATTGGGAGCTACTGAGAAGTGCGCACCAACAAGTAATTTGGTATTCGAAATATTATTGTCTTTAAGAAACGGTCCACCTCTTCCTGCGTTGCCTCCAAGGTCGCCGAGAAAATTAGAAGGAGAAATGGTAATGCCGGCTTCAGACATACCGAAATTAAAACTGACCTGGCCGTAAGAGCTTTTTGTCAAGAAACAAATGAGTAGAATAAAGACACACCTGTCTACCAAAAAGTAGAACTTTTTCATCATGAATACTGAATTTAATTTTCAATAGGTTCGGCGTTGGCCTGCAAACTAATTGATAAAATTTGCCATGTTGTAAACGCCTTAGGAGGCTCTTTGGTGTGTGGCATGGCGAATAAATGAAGAGGTAATTAGTGCATTAAGTGGATTTACGATGACTGTTCTAAGTGTTTTTATCCATTAAGAATCATTTCCATATGTTCTATCCCGTCTTCAAGATATACGGGTCCTGCAGGTAAAAATCCGACGGATTCATAGAATTTTTTAAGGTATAACTGGGCACCAATCCTTACAGGCTGTTTTCCGAAAAGTGAATAACAATTTTCAATAGATTTTTCCATTAATTGTTTTCCAAGCCCGGTGCGTCTTGATGCCGATGAGGTAATTACCCGTCCGATTGATATTTCATTGAAGGAAACAGCTGCGGGTACCAAACGGGAATACGCGCTAAGATCACCATCATTCCAGCACATTAGATGAAAGCAGTGGCGATCTTTGTTATCAGCATCCTGGAAAGCGCATTTTTGTTCTACTATAAATACCTCTATTCGCAATTGGAGTATTGCATACAGTTCATCAATGGTAAGTTCATCATATTTTTTACAAATCCAACTAGCGGGCATACATCAATTTAATCTAACAACTAAAATAAGTGATTATTACACTGGAGAACAAATAGTATTTAAATTTAGGCTCTATATGGATAACACGCAGCCTGTTTTACAAGTGAATTCAGTTACTGTTCATGTAAATGAAAAAATTATCATCAACAATTTGACATTCGAGGTTCATAGCGGTGAGTAATGGGCAATTGTAGGTCCGTCGGGTAGTGGTAAAACCATGCTGTTGCAAACAATTGCCGGAAAGCATCACTACACTGGTGGAATACAGGTAGCCAGGATGAACGCAAATGCCCAGGCTCAGAAAATGGTTTTGGTTGAACAACAACACCGGTTCAGGAACCTGTCAAACACTAGTAATTTCTATTACCAGCAAAGATTCAATTCATGCGATTCGGAAGACGCCATCACAGTAGAAGAAGATCTTAACAATCACATTGCTAACAGAATGGTTGGTAACAACTACCAGAAAGAGGTGGAGGAGGTTGTAGAATTGCTTAAGCTTCGCAAATTGTTACCCGTCAGGCTGATTCAACTATCAAACGGAGAGAACAAACGGGTACAGGTAGCAAAAGCGCTATTATTAAAACCAACGATTTTATTATTGGATAATCCATTTACCGGTCTTGATGTTGAGGCGAGGTCAATACTATGCGGCCAGTTAGATACAATTTGCAGGGAAGGCATTCAAATTATACTGGTTGCCAGCCAGCAGCTCTTGCCAGCATTTATAACCCATGTTGTATCGCTGAAAAAAGACGGCAGCGCTCAAGCCACTGACAGGGGAACGTTCCTGCGTAATAATTCGGCGTTTGTACATACCAGTGAATTCGAGCCGAATTCCTCTCTGCTGAGCGCTGTTTTTCCACCTTCAGGTATTTTGAGATTTGATGTGGCTGTAAAAATGACCGGTGTAAGTGTTCAATACAATCATCGCGAGATACTGGATAATGTTTCCTGGCAGGTTGGTAACGGTGATCGATGGTCGCTATCAGGTCCGAATGGATCAGGTAAGTCTACATTGCTAAGCCTGATCAATGGAGATAACCCGCAAGCTTATGCGAACGAGATCTATTTATTTGATAAACGACGCGGTACAGGTGAAACGATCTGGGATGTAAAAAAACGGATCGGATATGTGTCACCGGAGCTTCATTTATATTTTGATACCAGCGTCGTTTGTTCAGAAATAGTTGCTTCAGGTTTGTTCGATACAATCGGGCTTTTTCGTTTGTTAAATGAAGTGCAGCGGGAGCTGGTGAGTAACTGCATGAAACTACTGGGCATTTACCACCTGGCTAACAAATTGCTATACCAGCTTTCAAACAGTGAGCAGCGCCTGGTATTACTAGCAAGGGCGCTGGTAAAGGATCCGCCCTTGCTTTTGCTGGATGAGCCATGCCAGGGCCTTGATGAGAACCAGGTAGAATTGTTTAAAAGCATCATCAATGGCATATGCCGGGTGACGGGCAAAACCCTGGTATATGTTTCACACTATACGCATGAAATTCCGGCTTGTGTAAATAAGTTTTTGAAACTGGAGAATGGAAGGGTGGTTTGAGGGGTGATGAATTATGAGTGATGGGTTATGAGTGCTTTTGAAAGCCCTGTTTCCTGGCGCAAGTGTTTCACCGGCAAAATTAAAGCTGATATAAATTTCATAAACGACTATGATACGCATGTAATCGCCGGTGAACAACTTGTGCCTGCTACTGCCAGCCAAAGTAGAGGCAGCCTGTATGTTCTGAGATTTCAGCTCAAAGCGCGTAGTATGCTTACGTTCTAAGGCGTCGTGGCGCTTTGGCTGAAAGGACAAATGGGAGGTTTACTCGATTCCCTACTGAGAAGACACTGATGCCCGATACCCTAGTATTTATACCTCTCTTTCCATAAATTTTTAAGAAACTTTCTTAGTTCCTCTTCACGTGGATTATTTCCCGGATCATAGAATGTAGTGCCACTTAATTGCTCCGGCAGGTATTCCTGCTGAGAAAAATTGTTGTCAAAGCTATGGGAGTACTGGTAACCTTTGTTATAGCCCAGGTTCTTCATCAACTTGGTGGGCGCATTTCTTAAATGAAGTGGCACCGGTAGGTCGCCATTTTTGCGAACAGCCGCTACAGCCTCATCAATTGCCCTGTAAGAAGCGTTGCTTTTAGGAGAAGCGGCCAGGTAGGTGGTACATTGAGACAGGATGATCCTGGCCTCCGGGTAACCGATTTTATTGACTGCATCGAAACTCGCATTTGCCAGTACCAGCGCCGTTGGGTTAGCATTGCCGATATCCTCACTGGCGAGAATTACCAGCCGCCTTGCAATAAATTTCACATCTTCCCCGCCTTCAATCATTCGTGCCAGCCAGTAAACTGCCCCATTAGGGTCGCTGCCCCTGATTGATTTTATAAAGGCGGAAATGATGTCGTAATGCTGCTCACCGCTTTTATCATATAACGCAATCCGCTGCTGTGCGATCTCGATAACTTTCTCATCCGTTATTATTGCCGGGTCGCCTAGCGCATCGGAGGTAAGCTCAAGGAGGTTTAGTAATTTCCGGGCATCTCCACCGGATAAATTAAGTAGGGCTGCGGACTCCTTTAACTCGATTTTCTTCTTTGAAAGTTCTACATCGTTGAGGATGGCAAAATTTAGTAATTCAACAAGGTTATCTTCTTCAAGAGGTTTAAGCACATAGACCTGGCACCTTGATAACAAGGCAGCGTTTACTTCAAAGGATGGGTTCTCTGTAGTGGCCCCTATCAAGGTAATGATGCCTTTTTCAACTGCCCCAAGCAAAGCATCCTGCTGACCTTTATTGAATCGATGAATCTCATCAATAAAAAGGATTACCTTATCCATGGTTTTTGCCTCTTCGATTACCTCCCTTACTTCCTTTACTCCGCTGCTGATAGCACTCAATGTATAAAAGGGTACATGCAGGGTATGAGCAATAATATGTGCTATGGTGGTTTTGCCAACGCCGGGTGGTCCCCAAAGGATCATAGACGGTATTTTACCCTGTATGATGGCCGTACGTAAAATGCTTCCCTTCCCGGTCAGGTGTGCCTGCCCCGTTAATTGATCCAGTGTTGTTGGTCGTAAGCGTTCGGCTAACGGGGGAACTGTCGTTTTCATTCAATGAAGTTCCAGAAAATAGTCGGAAAGTTTTTAATCTGACGATGTAGACAAGAACGAAAATCAAATAGTTGAAAAAACTGTTTTGATTACTCTACATTTTCTTTGAGAAAATCACCAATCTTTTCAAAAGAATCACCCAGTGAAAGTCCGCGCCAGCCATGCCCCTCATCGGGGTAAATGATCAGTTCAGTTATAACACCGGCTTTCTTTAACGTATCTTCCAATATGGTGGCCTGCCTGGGATTTACTAACAGGTCTTTGCCACCCTGGAAGATCAGCGTAGGACAGGTTTCAGTGGTCACAAAACTGATCGGGCTCGATTGCCTGTACACCTCGGGATCAGAAGTGGGTGTTCCTCCTAACAACAACTGAAGTAATTCTGGTACCTGGGGATAAGCAGGGGAGTTGTACATGTCTGCAATATCTGTTGGACCAAAAAAAGAAACCACCGCTTTTACCTTAACAGGATCTGTATATTTATACGCCTGCAATAGCGCCAGGTGTGCTCCCGCACTTGCACCTAGTAACACTACATCCCGGGATATATTGTAATCTCCAGTTTTGCTCATGAAAGTGGTAAGAGCTGACTTAATATCGTTCTCCTGTGTTGGAAATTTATTCTGCG
>JBBJOD010000257.1:0-7336 GCA_037721715.1 Chitinophagaceae bacterium
CAGTCACAATTTCTTGGTTTGCAAATCACCGCCAGTCATTTGATCGAGCAAAAGATTGATCAACTATTCCGACATCACTTCAACAGGTTGTGCAATAACAGTAATGGAGGGAGAATGCAACCGGAAAAGATCATGGTCATCAAAACTAACAATAGCCAGGTCTACAGGTATTTTTAAGTGCAGTGAGTTGATCGCTTGCAATCCGTAAACACCAATATAATTTGTCGCAAAAAACAAAGCATCCAATTGTCTTTCAGATTTCAAAAAACGAACAATGTCCTGCGTTATGCTCTCCGGATCATCATGATATTTTACTCTCTTAATACATTCCGGCAGCCCCTTCTCAGACAATGCTTTTTTGTATCCTGCTAATCGTTCTTCCATTTGTGTTTGGTCAGAAGCGAGGGTAACAATGCCAATTTTTGTATAACCCCGCTCAATCAAATGACCAACGCCCGCGTAATTATCAGTAACAACATAATTGGTATCCAGTTCGGGAAAATACCTATCAAATAAAATAAATTTCGATTTGTTCTTTAGCAGTGAACTGATCTCACTTTGTATTCCGACTGTAGGTGTAATTATAAAACCATCTACCTGCCGTTCCTGAAATAAACGGATGAGTTCTTTTGTTTTTTCTGTTTCATTTTCCGAACTGCAATAAAATATTCCGTAACCTTTTTTGTAGGCATTCTCTTCAATTAATCGGGCCACATTTGCGAAAAACGTATTGGCTATATTTTCCACAATAAGTCCGATAATCTTTGTTTTGCCGGTACGCAAACTTTGAGCAAGGTAATTGGGAACATAACCTATTTCATCTACATACTGCAGTACTTTACCAGATAACTTTTTACTGATCCGCTTTTCTTCAGCCTTCCCGTTTAGAATAAAAGACACGGTAGATATTGAGATATTTAGTTCTCTGGCAATATCAGCAATGGCAATTTTCTTTTTAGACATCAACAAAATATAAATTATAAAAGGGGCATTTAAATACAAGAACTACTAAAACTACCACTATTTTTTTCGGGAAGTGGCAGCATGTAGCATAATTTCACTTTATTTAATATGTATTTTTTTTTTTTTAAAATGGTTTTGACCCTTCATCGGTTGATAAAGAGTAGGGGTATGCACTTGCCGTTGATGATCTTTTTTTATCTGGTTTGCTCCCCATAGAAAAATCAAGACTGCCGCCTTTCTGTAATTCAGCATGAGAAAGCCAATTTTTATCCCAGGGCTTTCCATTCAAAGAAATGCTTTGTACATACCTATTTTTTGCATTGTTGGCCGGTGCATTGATTATTAACTTTTTGCCATTCGTTAAAGTAACCGTTGTTTTTTTAAACAAAGGTGCTCCCAGTACATACTGATCAACACCCGGACAAACAGGATAAAAACCCATAGCTGAAAATACGTACCATGCAGATGTTTGCCCGTTATCTTCATCGCCGCAATACCCGTCGGGCGTTGCCTTGTATAATTTTTCCATCGTCTCCCTTGCCCAGTACTGGGTTTTCCACGGTTGACCCGCATAATTATACAAATAAATAGCATGCTGAATAGGCTGGTTACCATGTGCATACTGACCCATGTTGGCAATTTGCATCTCTCTTATTTCGTGAATAACCCCACCATAAGCACTTTCGTCAAATAACGGAGGCATGCTAAACACAGAATCCAGCATAGTGACAAACCTGTTGTTGCCACCCATTAAATTTTTCAAACCTTCAATATCATGAAAAACGCTCCAGCTGTAATGCCAGCTGTTGCCTTCTGTAAAGTCGCCGCCCCATTTTAGCGGATTAAAAGGTGTTTGAAAACTGCCATCTGCTTTTTTACCTCGCATTAGTCCAGTCTGGGAATCAAAAAGATTACGGTAATTCTGTGAGCGTTTTGCGTATAGTGCAATCTCTTCTTTCGGACGTTTTAATGCCTTTGCTAACTGGTAAATCGTAAAATCGTCGTAGGCATATTCCAAGGTACGGGCTGCGGTTTCATTTAACCGTTCGGTGCGGTTATTATTAGTAATTGTGGCATCATTTGGCACATACCCTAATGCATTATATTGTTTCGCTCCTGCTCGGCCTACGGCCGTCATCGGTCCTTCGTTGTTGGCACCATGCAGCAAGGCTTCATACAGTGTATTGATATCGTAACCACGCAGGCCTTTTATGTAGGCATCAGCAACTACAGATGCAGAGTTGTTACCCACCATAATGTTGGAATAGCCTGGGCTCGACCACTCGGGCAGCCATCCACCTTCCTTATAATCATTGATCAGCCCTTTCTGCATTTCTTTATTTATTTCAGGATAAGCAAAGTTGAGGAAAGGATACAAGGCACGGAATGTATCCCAGAAACCGGTGCCTGCAAACATATAGCCAGGAAGCGTTTCACCAGTGTAAGGACTCCAATGCATCATTTTTCCGGCAGCATTTATTTCATACAATCTCTGCGGAAATTGCAGCGCCCGGTATAGGCAGGAGTAAAAGGTTTTTGTTTGGTCTGATGTGCCGCCTTCAACTAAAATTTTACTAAGTTCTTTATTCCAGGCCGCCTTTGCTTTTTGTTTGGTTGCTTCAAATGAATCATTGCCTAGTTCCCTTCTAAGGTTGAGCTCTGCCTGCTCGTAACTGATAAAAGAAGAAGCAACTTTCAGATTCACCCGCTCACCTTTTTTCGTTTTGAAACCGATGATTCCCCCGGCATGGTTGGCAAGGGTTTCGAGGGAATCTCTTAACAGCGTGCTGTCCCGCCAGGCATAGGAAACATCAAAGGCTTTGTCAATGTAGATAACGAAAAAATTCTTGAAGTTTTTCAGCGGGCCGCGGCTGTAGCGGGTTGTATAACCTGTGATCTTCTTTTCTTTCGGAAAGATTTTTACATGGGATCCGCGATCAAAAGCATCTACGACAATAAAGGAACTGTCGCTTGCCGGGAAAGTAAATTGGAATTGTGCTGCTCTTTCCGTTGGAGCTATCTCAGTTGTTACATCAGCATCTGCCAGGTAAACGCTATAAAAATAAGGTTTAGAGACTTCTGCCTTGTGAGAAAACCAGCTGGCACGTTCATTCTGCCTGAATCTTAGTTTGCCGGTAACAGGCATTATAGAAAACTGTCCGTAGTCGTTCATCCACGGCGAAGGCTGGTGTGTTTGTTTAAATCCTCTTATTTTATCTGCACTGTATTGGTACATCCAGCCGTCACCCATGGCACCGGTTTGAGGCGACCAAAAGTTCATGCCCCAGGGTACACAGATAGAAGGATAGGTGTTCCCATTGGAAAGGCTCGGTTTGGAATCTGTGCCCATTAATGGATTAACCCATTCTACGGGGTCAGATACGCTGGTAACGGTTTGCGCAAAGGCACCTGTTAGAAAGGTTAGGGCTATAAGTAAAGAAGAAATTCTTTTCATTATCGTTCCGGTTATGTAGGTCTGCTATTACTGATTGGTTGAAGATTTGGCAGAATTCGGCTGAACGGTTTAGTAAATGACACCTGGTAAAATTGCCATATGTACCTAAAGTAATAAAGCACCAAAGGGGGTTCAAACTTTGGTGCTTTATTTCATTGACTATTCATCGCCTTTAATATCCTGGATTCTGTTTCAGATTCAGATTCAATGGTAGCTGGCGGAAAGGAATTGGAAATAACTCCTTGTTCTTGTCATTCGATGCTGTA
The DNA here is from genome assembly GCA_037721715.1 of Chitinophagaceae bacterium. GTDB lineage: Bacteria > Bacteroidota > Bacteroidia > Chitinophagales > Chitinophagaceae > JADCRZ01. Next base: position 3,685 of record JBBJOD010000257.1, read on the forward strand.
TGATCCCACCAGCTGGTAGTTACAAATTTATTAAAGCGTATTAAATCTGTTCTTCGAACACCTTCAAATATAAACTCACGGCCTCTTTCTTCAAGTAATTCATCAAGTGTTAGAGTTGCCGGCGTATAGGCTTCCGTGAGAAAGTCGGCAGTCGAGAAAGCACGTTTTTTACAATCGTTTATCAATTGTATTGCTTCTGCATTCGCAACACCGCCATTTTTACGCATGAGTGCCTCTGCTTTAGCAAAGTAAATCATTGTTAAGCGATACACTGCCCAATCGTTACTAAAATAAGCTGCATCGCTGATCCGGCCCGGCTTGTATTTATTAAAACGTACACCACTGTTTTCCTCCCCAACAGTCATGTTGGTTTCAGTGCCACCCGTTTTATTTTTTCTGATGTTATCTACGAATACCAAAGGCTGGTTGTTGTATTCAAAAGAACCTAAAACAGGCTTGGTGGGGTCTGTCAGATAAAACTGGGGACCTATCAACATCCAATCTTTTTTTCGCAGATCCTGATCTTTGTACTTGGTATAAACGCCGGGTATAACTACTACGCCATCATTGCCATTGAAAGAGCCGTCATAAATAAACCTTTGATTAAAATGGTAGAAGTCTGAATTAAAGTTTGATCTGAACGTTGAATTCTGAAAATTATAGGCAATAGAAAAGATGATTTCTCTGGATAAATGATTCGTATTCTTGTAGGTGTCGTTGATGTTCGGATCTAAGGCCATACCAGATGACGTTTGCCCTCCTGCTTTTGCCTGTATCAGTTGGTCGCAGGCAGCAATGCAATCGTCCCATCTTGCAGTACCTGTCCATTTCTCGGCATTCAGGTATAATTCTGCCAGCATCGCATAAGCACCAGCTTTTGTCATCCGGCCAACCAACGTCGGAGATAAATTCGGAGCCTTATCAATGTTCTCTTTTATCTCTTTTTCTATAAACTTAAATACGTCGGCCCTGGGCTGGGTAGCAGGGCTGATTTCACCAACTACCGTTGCTACCGGTATATTACCATAAAGGTCCATTAGCTTCAGGTAATGAAAAGCCCGTAAAAGTTTGAGCTCGCCTATGAATGCATCCTTTTCCACTTGGGTAATGCCCATAGATGCTATGGTCCTTTTCTCCAGAATTTCAATAGGTGAATTACAAAAACCTACACCTGTATAGATTAAGCTCCATGGATTCCAAACAATATCATCGTTAGTAACCCATGTATGGTAGTGCAGCCGGGCCCAGTTGCCATTATCCTGTCCATGGATACCTTTTTGAGGCCAGGCTAACTGGTCGGCAGCCAGTTCATTTACGCGCCAGGAACCCACCTGACCAGACGAAGTTACCCATGCACTGGTGTGGGTATAGGGTCTTAAAACCGCGGATAGAACTTCATCCCGGCTGTTGTAATAATTTGCTGTAATTAATTCGCTGTAAACATTCTCATCTAGTTTGGTACAAGCCTGAGTGCCCAGCAATGGGATAGCTACAGCAAGTACCTTGATCGTTTTATTAAACAATTTCATTTTGTATTAATTTAAAATCCAACATTTAAACCTACTGTATATTGTCTGGTAGAAGGATACGGGCCGCGACTGTCCACGCCAGCACCTAAACCTGTATCGTTTACAAAATCCGGATCATTACCTGTATATTTTGTGATGGTTAAAAGATTAACCCCTGAAGCATAAACTCTGAGGTTGCGTACATAAGTAGTCTTCAATTTGATTCGGTAACCCAATGTCAGATTGTCCAACTTAACAAATCCACCTGGCTCAAGGTAATAGTCAGAATAAGAATAGCCATCTTTTAATTGCGCGTTTTTGCCAAAGGCACTGTTTAAAACATTGTTCGGCAATGCCGCTTTGGTACCATAAGCAATCTCCATAGTGTTTAGTATCTGGTTGCCAAAACGTCCGCGGAGAAAAACACGTAAATCGAAATTGCCGTAGGAAAAATCATTAGTCCAGGAGGCATAGAATTTCGGTATGCCATTTCCAATGACCTGATGATCAACCGTTGGGTCAATTTGAGAAGCGCCCACCTGTGTTTTTCCATCCGCTTTATAAAACAGCCATTTTCCATTGGGATCAAAGCCTGCAAAACGCTTACCGTAAAAGTTACCTAGTTTTCCGCCTTCATCTGTACGAATTGCATCACCTAAAGCACCGAAGCCGCCAATTCCGCCATAAGTCTTGAACGAAAGTTTGTATACATCATTAGAAAATTTGATCATCTTATTGCTCTGCGTGCTTGCCGTAATGTCAGTGCTCCAGTTAAAGCGCTTGCCTTTCACTGGGGTTGCATTTAAAGTGAGCTCGATGCCTTTATTTTCAATTGTACCTACATTGGTGAATATAGAAGACTGGATAAAAGCCGGAAGTTGCGTACTGTAAAATTCCAGTAGATCAGAAGTCCTTCGCTGGTACACATCTAGTGCCCCGCCGAGCCTGTTCTTAAGCAAGCTAAAATCAAGGCCGATATTTACTTCACCTTTTTTCTCCCACCTGATGTCAGGGTTGGGATTGCGGCTTGGACCCCAGGTTTGTCTTGAAGCACCGTCTGGGTAGGTGTAATTACCACCGGTTGAAAGCGTTACTAAAGAGAGGTAATTTCCAAATCCCTGGTTACCGGTAACTCCATAACCAGCCCTTAATTTTAGGTTGTCGAAAAGATCTACTCCAGACATGAACTTTTCTTTGAGAATATTCCAACCTACTGATACAGCCGGAAAGTTTCCCCATTTGTTGTTGACACCAAACCTTGACGAACCTTCCCGACGCAGGATAAAACTCGCCATGTATTTATCAGCAAAAGAGTAGTTAAGCCTTCCGAAAACCGCAATCAGCGTATTATCTTGTTTGAAACTGCCAATTCCTGCTCTACCTGCAGCTAATTGATTACCCACTCCCAGGTTGTTATTTTCCAATACATCATTAGCAAAGCCCGAGTTAGAGGCGTTAAACCTTTCTTCCACATAATACTGGTAGCTGTAACCTGCAAGAGCAACAATCGAATGATCGTCTTTAATCCGCTTTGTATATTCAAGCGTAGGCTCGACTGCATAATCTTTGGATAGAAACGTGCTCTTGGATGCAGACGCCCCAGGTGCAGATGCTGTTCCACCGGGTGGAACTACCGGATTTTCAAGAGAAGTTTCAGATAACAGGTCTGCGTAAAAATTATCAATCCAGCTGTTGCGCTGCATGGAACCGAAAATAGAGGCTTTAAACCCTTTAAATAACTCTAAAGTGAATTTTGCATCCAGAGAACCACTTTGCTGATCACGCATGTTTTTTTGCTGAAACAGCCTTGCGTATTGATTTGTATTGGTATTCTGGAAAAAGTAGGAGCCATCCGGTTTAAAATTAGATAAGGTAGGAATTCTATTCAACTGGTCTTCCCAACCACCACCACCTAGCAGGTTGGCCTTGTTGAAATTGTTTACAACGTTCACCTGAGCTGATAATCGATCATTCAGTCCTCTGTGATTTAAGTTTAGGCGTGTACCATACTGTTCACGATTGTTCTGCAGTCCTATACCCTGGAAATCGTTGTAATAAATGCTTCCCCGGTAACTGGTACCGGCGGCGCCCCCGGAAAGGGCAAGGTTGTGGTATTGAGAAAGATTGTCGTGATTAACCAGGTC
>JBBJOD010000258.1:0-7301 GCA_037721715.1 Chitinophagaceae bacterium
ATCTCGTATTGCAGTGATTAAAATAGCTCCGCCGTACCTGCTGCTATCCCTTACTGTATCATCGTGGTATTTCAGGCCCGCGGATAGAAAGATCGTTTCAATTAATCAATAGATAAATAACATGAACCCTAAAGTTGACTTTTATTTTAGTAAAGCCAGTGATTGGCAGGAAGAAATCAAGAAATTAAGAGTGATCCTTCTTAATTGTCAGCTAACCGAAGAATTGAAGTGGGGTGTTCCTTGTTACAGGTATCAAAAAAGTAACATCGTCTTAATACATGTATTTAAAGAATATTGTGCGCTGTTGTTTTTTAAAGGTGCCTTATTACATGATGCCAATGGTATATTAGTCCAACAAACAGTGCATACGCAGGCAGCGCGCCAGATTCGGTTCACCAGTGTTCAGGCAATAGCTGAAATGGAAACCGTTTTGAAAGCGTACATCTACGAAGCCATTGACGTGGAAAAAGCCGGTTTGAAATTAAGTTTTAAAAAGACTGACGAATTTTTCGTCCCGGAAGAGTTCAAAAGGATATTACATGAGGTCCCGGCCTTGAAAATCGCTTTTGATGCATTGACGCCCGGAAGGCAAAGGGCATATCTTCTTTATTTTTCTGCACCCAAACAATCCAAAACCCGGCAGACAAGGGTTGAAAAATGTATGCCTCAGATACTCGAAGGTATGGGATTGAACGATTAGACATTTTAGAAGATGATCAATTAATCAAACGCTAAGGCATTACCTTTCTTTGCGTTCGTTCCAATTCCGTTTCGCCGATCTGCTTTCTTGTTAAGCATACCATATCATTCGCCACTTTTGCTACCTAGTAAGCAGACTTGTTTCAAGGATACCGATAAATCCCAGCGTGTACGGTGATATTACCCTGAAACCATTTCTTTGCAACCCGTCTCCACCTTTGTTTACCTGTGATGTACCTGTTAAAAAGCCGTCGGGTGTATAATATGTTTTTAAACCTTTCAAACATTTTTCAGCAGCGGCCTTACAAGTTGCGGGCAACAATTTTTCTGAATAGCCATAAGCCAATGCCGCGGCAATACTTGCCGAGCCGGAGGTTTCAATTCCCGTTTCTTGCTGGTGCAAGAAGCATGTCCATAAACCGTTAGGTTGCTGGTAGCGTAGGGTTAATTCAGCACCTTCCCGAAAGGCTGTGGAAAGTGTTCTGGTTTGATCATTTTTTGGCAGCACAGCCAGAGTTTTTGCGAGGCCGAGCAAATACCATCCCACGCCCCTGGCCCAATTTCCATATCCAGGTTTTTCCAGTTCTTTTCCATTTTGATAAATGAAGTCGTTGTCAGACAAAAGTTTTACCCTTGCTTCCAAATTAGCAATTGCCATCTTTTCCAGGTCTGGCCTGCTAAGCATTTTTGCAAGTACGGCCAAAGGGAAAGAAATGGTATAACATTCTTCCGTTTTAAGCCTGCGGTTGTCGCCATTTTCATCTGCCACCACCCCTGCTGCATTTGCGTGCTCCGAGCAGAAGTCAATCGCTTTCTGCAACATGGCATGGTGTGGATTAACCTGCGCCAGCATGGCAAAGGGAAGGATGCTTTCTACAGTAGTTATTATTTCAGCAGACCGCTGGTTAAATAAATTTTCATATACTAACGTGTCGTTCGCAAAATATTTGTTGAAGTGTTCTATCAAAACTTTTTTAGCGTGCCTGTCTTTCTCGGCCACCATGCTTATACCATCCAGCACACAACCTTCCATCCATCCAAAGGTGGATAGGGAAGCCAGCGACAATAATCTTTTTTTCCATGATTGTATGTCAACAGGTGCATGTGAAATCAGAATATGAGGAAGGTAAGCATCGGGTGTTTCTTTATTGCTTTCTGCCTGCACAAAGAACCAAAATGGCTTACTTCCTTTTATCATTTTTATGGCAATACCTTCTGCAGCCATTTCCTGCAATTGAGCGGATGAAATAAACACTTCAAATGGCTGCATATAATGCGCATAACGAATATCGAATAGGCCAATTTTTCTTTGGGTTGCTGCCGATAGTACCTCCAATATGCACTCTTCCCTTACATCGGTGGCACTTGTTATACGCAGGCGTATGTTTGTACCTGGACGTTTAATTTTTCCTTTTAAATTCAATACAACATTGTTGCCGTTAGCGGCTACTTGAGCTACCGGCCAGTTGAACGGAACCGTTTTGTTTGCAGGCAAAGAAAAGGGAGGACTTTGGACTTTCAATAAATGATATTTATAATTCGATGATTTAAGCAACTTCGCAAATATGTTATCAGGCACAAGCGTAGCTGCCATCGCTAATGAAGAAAGTTGCAACCAATGCCTGCGGTTGTATTTCTGTAGTTTGCCCTGCCCTGGTCTATTCATATTTATGATTTGCTTTCTATTACTTCGCCTAGCCTGTTCCTGGTTTGGAACCTTTTTTTTTAGTGCAATCATTGTTTAAATGCACTCCTGTCGAAACCCGAAGCCACAGGCATGGCTCTGCCAACAATATCTTTTTGTTTCTTCTTTCTTTGCTACAACTTGCCCTCCATAAATCACCAGTTCAAATATTGACATATGACCGTTATAAGATTAAATGCTTTTTTCCTTAGGGTCCTTTGCGATTCCTCCTTAGCATTTCCTGGCCATTCCTCGTGGGCGTTTCTTTACGTTTAAATTTTAACCTTCACATTTAAACGCAGTGAACGCAAAGAAAGAAACGCAGAGGCCGCTGAGAAGAAATTCGGAGGCCCTGGTTTCCTCTGCGTCCTTCACGTTTTTTCCTTGGCGTTTCTTTGCGTTTCCTCCTTTGCGTGCGTTTACATTGTTACCCCAAAGGCATCATTAAAATTTTATTACCACAGCGGATTTTGAACCATTTTAGATAGGATATTTAATTCAGCTTGCGGTATTGGATACAAGTACATCTTGGGTTGAAAAACCCGGTTCTCAATTACAACGGGTGTATAAGTAAATCCTCCCGAGGCGGTTTTGGTTACATCTACGCCACGCAAAGGGCCTCCTAAAGTAGCGGGAGCAATCATCCATCGGCGAATATCCCAGGCACGGTGATCCTCAAACGCAAATTCAACCCTTCTTTCATTTCGAATATTTTCTCTTACTTCAGCCTGGGATAAACCGGCAGGCAATGGTGGCATCAGCACTCCCGGTCTGTTGCGAACACGGTCGTAATTTAACTTAATATCAGCATTACCAGGACTGTATTCGTTTAACGCTTCAGCATAATTCAGCCACATTTCGGGCAAGCGAAAAAATATCCAACTGTGCACAGCAGTTTGCCCTGTTGTCAGGTTCAAAGTTTCGTTTACATATTTCCTTAAATAATACCCCGTCTTAGATGCGTTTGCAATGGGCTTACCATCACGCCACCACTAAATAATTCAACAGGCCTTGCGATACCGGCCACTGTAGAAAAAGAGGCATTGTTGGTTACTATACTTAATGCCAGCCGTGGATCTCTCGCCGTGGCACCGGTGGTGGCATAGGGATTGGCCGCATGGGAAGGATTATTCCAGTCGAACTTAATGCTCGAAGTAGCACTGACTTTAATTTCATATGCGTCTACCATATCCTGTGACGGTGTGTTACCGCTTTGTCCGCGATCGAAGCCGATAGGAAAGTTCGCGGTTTCAAAACTACTAGAAGCGGAATTTCTGCGCGTAAAAATTATTTCTGCATTATTAAAAGTGCGGAATAACGTAGCGTAATTAGCAGACAAAGCGTACCCAGTGCCGGCAAGGTCTATAACGGCCTGGGCAGCGTCTGCCGCTGCCTTCCACCGGGCGTTCCTGTCGCCTGCAGGTAGCGAGATCAATAGCGGTTCCGGGTAACCGCCGGACCAGGAAGCAGTGTTGAATAAATCACTGGCAGCATACAATAATCACCTCGATTTCAGAGCGAGGGCGGCTCCTTTAGTGGCCCTTCCGAAATCTGCCGCATTGGTAGCACTATACGTTACTGGTAAATTGTTTGCAGCCGAATCGCATTCATCAGATATGAAACGGATACATTCCCCGAGCGTGTTGCGCTTAATGGAAGAAATGTCTTCTTCTGATAGCGCCCTGGTCATAATAGGAACGCCACCGTAGCGTTTAACCAGTTCAAAATAAAAAAAAGCTCTTAAAAACCGGGCTTCATATTTCCAGCGTTTAATATCTGCGAGTCTTGTATTATAAACAAGTTGCTGAGAGGGCGATGGGTCTAATTTGACCTGGTCAAGGTTTACGCTATCGGTGGAAACAAGAAAAACATTTGCTTTGCGAATAGCGCGAAAATGGCTACCCCACACGTTATTAGGATTGCTGGTAGCATTCCAGCTGCCATTATTAAAACTTTGAACGTTACTTATTTCATTGGTAAATTCTGCTTCGTCAGTGGCTGCGGCCATCATGGACCCGTCAATGTTCGCAAACCCTTCAGGCAGTTCAGAGTATACGGCATGCAAAAGATTGGCCACATTAAGATAAGATCTTTCTATTTGAACCCTGTTCAGATCGGTAATTATTTCCCTGTCTAATTTTTGGCATGCAGCCAAGACAAGCAGCACTAAGGCAACTAAAAAAAAGTATTTACATTTCATGGCAGTCGTGTTTGAGTCTTGTTAAAATTGAATCCGGGCTCCAAGGGTTAGTGTACGAAAAGACGGGTAGCCACTTAAGGCTTCCGGATCGCCAAATTCGACATTATCAATAGATAACAGGTTGGTACCGGTAATAAAAAACCGGGCCTGCTGCAGTTTGATTTTACTGATCAAATTTTTAGAAAGCGAGTAACCAAATTCTGCACTGCGAAGTTTTAAAAAACCGCCATCTCTTTGATAGAAGGAAGAGAAACGGTAATTGTTGAGGTTATTATCAGCAGATAGCCGGGGGAAACTAGCAGAAGCCCCTGTCTGAGGTGTCCACCTCTCCAATGCGATCTCACCGGCCTGTCCGTTGTTTTGAAACGGCCTGAATTGATTGCCACCCAGGTAAACCGTATTGCCGCTGACAGCCTGGAACACGAAATCCAGGTCAAAATCTTTGTACCGTAGGCCCGAATGGAAGCCCACCGTTAGTTCCGGCAACCCGGTGTTTCCAATAGCTTGTGCATCGTTAGCGTCAATAATGCCGTCTGGCACGCCCAACGCGCCACCCACGTCCTCGTATTTTATATCCCCCGCTTTAATGGGTATTCCCAATGGCCTCGGGCTTGCGTTAGCTTCTGCATCGCTTTGAAACAATCCCAATGCCTTTAATCCATACGGCTGATCGATACGCCTGCCTTCATTGACCAACCCTGTGTTCAACTGTATGACTTGTGCGTTGTATATGATCTTATTCCTGGCATAAAAAACATTCGCCTCAGCAAAAAATGTCAGATTGGAATTTACATTACTATTATAACGCAATGCAGCTTCAAAACCTTTGTTGTTGACTTTACCCTGATTAAGATAAGGCAGGTCTGTATACCCTAACACCACCGGGATGGTACGGTCGGGTATTATTAAAATATCGTACCGGTCCTGTTTAAATAGGTCTAGCGAAAAATCGAACTGTTTAAATAACCGGGCATCCAAACCTACGTTTATTTTTTTCTCTTTCTCCCAGGTAACATTAGGGTTTGCCAGCCTGCCTTCCGCCACAGAGAAGGCATTGTTATTATTAGTACCCAAAAAATACGTAGCCGTATTGGGATAACGCTGGTCGAACATAAACCGCTGACCACCGATTTCATCATTTCCAACCAGTCCGTAGGAACCTCTTATTTTAAGAAAATTAACTATCTGGCTATTGTGTAATAATCGTTCATTAGAAATGATCCATCCCAGGGAAGCAGCAGGAAAAAGACCGTAGCGATTCCCTTTCGCGTAATTTTCAGAACCCATGTAAGCCCCGGAGAATTCAGCTATGTATTTTCCATTGTTTACGTAAGTGATCCTTGTACCAGCGCTATTATTCTTATAAGGAAGGCTGATATTGGCAGCATCCGTACCATTAAAAATAGTAGCTTTATCAATCGTTGAGTTATCCGCATTAAACATGGCCAGGGCTGTAATTTCATGTTTGCCAACTGTTTTGTGGTAATTTAGGAAGGCCTGTAAGGCAAGATTGCGGTATTGTCCCAAATTAGGTTCCGTACCAGAAAGAGAGGTAGTTTGACCATTGGTTGTCTTTACCGTATCACCGGCAGCATTTATGCTGCGGATGGATGTCTGAATGGTTTTGGTACGGCTGGACCCTGAAACAAAATAGTTATTCAGGCCTATGGCCGCTGTAGCTGTTAAGCCTTCTGTGATCATACTCAGATCATAATTTAATCTGAATGACGATTGGAGCGTTCTGCCATTGGATTCAGCATATCCTGTCTTTAATAAATTAGCTACAGGATTGGCATACGTAGCATTCCTCGCAAAGGAGCCATCCACATTACGAACGGGGAACGCGTTGGGAGGCAGTAAAGACAACAAATTAAACGTGGCTGACGTACTCAGTGTAGAAGGATTAGACCGGTCTTCTACCGTGCCGCCTAATAGTAAGGTGGCTGAAAGCCTTTTGGTGATATTGATATCTATATTAGATCTGAAGTTATACCTAGAATACCTGCTATTGCGGCTCTCATCATCTATATCGCCGAAATTTTTAAGCAATCCCTGGCTGGTGATAGCATTTAATAAAACAAAGTACCTGGCAGTTTCATTTCCACCCCTGAAACTTAAATTGTAAATAGACACCGGTGCGGCTTTCCGTAATACTTCTTCGTACCAGTTAACGTTAGGCCTAAAAAATGGATTGCTGCCATCCTGGTATGCAGCCAGGTCGGCGGCACTATACAATGCAGGTTTACCATCGTTGGCCAGTGCTTCGTTATACAAACTGGCATAATTATAGGAATCTAAAAATTTAGGTAAAGCAATTGCCTGGCTAAAACCCTGCTGTGTACTGAAATTTACAGTTAATGGAGACAGCTTTCCCCTTTTGGTTGTTACCAGTAATACACCATTTGCTCCGCGACTGCCATAAATAGCGGTGGCAGCAGCATCTTTTAACAGCGATATTTCTTCTACTTCTTCCGGAACAAACTGCGTGAATTCGCCGAGGAACCCATCTACTATCACCAAAAGGTTACTGCCACGGCCAAACGTAGTTGTACCACGGCCTGCCAGGGAAGGCGAATTGATACCTGGTTCGTTATTTCCCTGGTTTACGGTAAGGCCGGGTAACCTTCCGTATAACGTATTGGAAAAATTAGTATTAAAAGTTTTTTGGAGACCGATCCCTTTAACTGTAGAAACTGCACTGGTCAATATACGGGATGA
>JBBJOD010000259.1:0-7297 GCA_037721715.1 Chitinophagaceae bacterium
CGGCAGTTAACACCTTTACAATTTGAGAAAGAATTAAAAAGCCTACTTTGACTAATTGCCTCCATTGATGCGATGGGGAGCTAATGCTTTGCTTACTGTTTTCTTTGAATGGTGCAGCCCACAGAACGCGATTCTTTTAACGATACTTCTCTTCCTGATATCATTTCATTAATAGCTTCTTTCAGATGCATCCTTGTAACGTTTTTATTATCAGCCGGACTGTCGTCAATAGCACCATGGTATACAAGTTTGCCACTACTATCAAAAAGAAAACATTCCGGGGTTCTGTTAGCACCGAAAGCATCAGCAATTTCATGGTGGCTGTCCAATGCATACTTCCACCTGTAGCTTAGCAGTTTCGCATAATTTTGCATATCTGCATACGAATCTCCCCCATTACGGTTGCCTTCATTGGAATTCAGTATCATGACACCAATATGTTTCGAATCAGCATACTCAAGTATTTCTTTCGTTCTGCTTTCATTTCGTTTTACATACGGGCAGGTATTGCAACTAAACATGACGAGTATTCCATTTTCAGTCTTCACTTCGTCAAGCGAAACGAGTTCGCCAGATATGTCTTTCATCCTTACACCTCCTTTTGGCATAAGTGCCTGTAAGGGAAGCCCCTCCTGACCCCAACAAGTGATTGTGGTTGATACAATCAGCAGGACTGTTAAAAACTTTTTCATAGTTTTTATTTCAACTATAAAGTTCGTAAAAATGCGAGTTATCTTACATATCTTTTTTTGGTGAATGAAGCTTTTCTTCAGCTAAGTGCCTCGTTGCATGAATGCTTACATTTAGTTCGAATCCAATTAATAATATGAACGAATTGATGTAAGTAAGCAACATAATTATAAGCACGGTTCCTATTGAACCATAAATCTTATTGTAGTCATTGAACCGGGCCACCCAATAAGAAAAAAGGAAGGTAGTAAGTATTGTTAGAAAAGTGGCCAGCACCGTACCCGGAGACGATAGTTTCCAACGTTTGTCAACTGCCGGCGCATATTTATAGATGAAAGCAATTGCATAGAATATCAAAGCAATTATAACAATATATCTCATGGAATCTATCAGGCCTTTTACCAGGAGGTTTCGAATATCCATCCATACAAGGAGACGGTTGAATATTGGTCCCTGTGCAATAGAAAGAACCATCGAGATAATCACCAGTATTATCACCAGTGTAGTCAACTTGATGGCCATCCACCTTGATTCAAGGAAATTTCGTTTGTAAGTCCTGATCAACGACCTGTTGAAAGTGCTCATTATTCCCATCATAGCATTGGAAGAATAGAGCACTACCAGGAAAAATCCAAGCAGGGAGAGTGCACTACGAGGGGTGTTTATGAAATCGTTCAGGAATTTTTCAACGGTTAAAAAGGTAGTCGCATCCCTTATAAAATCATTGGCAAGCGCCAGTACCAGTAATTGTGGGGTGATATCTTTCGAAATGGGTAAGAAAGGAATCAGCGTGCAAATGAAGATGATTGCTGAAGGAATCGCCATCAAAAAATTGAAGGCGATGGAAGAAGCCCTTTCGCTCAATCCTACCTTTTGAACCTGCCTGATAAAAAATACAGCCACATCATATACGGGCATGCCATGGAACCCTGGAAGCGTCATCTTTTTACTTACGCCGATCACGGTTCTAACAGGTAAAGAATTCAATACAATGCGTTCCAGCTTGGTCATCCTGATAATTATTTATCCAAATTGTCTTTCGCCGGTTGTGTTCGCTGTAAATATTTGTTAAGCGCCGTTTGATATTCTTTCGCAAACCGGAGGTGATCCTGGTAAGTTTTTGCAAAAGTATGGTAGCCAGAGAAATCACTTCTGGCAACAAAATAAAGGTAGTCGGTTTTTGGTGATTGAAGCACTGCTTCAATGGTATTCGCAGAAGGTGTACAAATAGGTCCTGGTGGTAACCCGGTTACTTTATAGGTGTTGTAGGGTGATTCTACTGAAAGATGTTTGTTATAAATCCTTTTCAGGCTAAAGTCCTTTAATGCAAATTTTACCGTAGGGTCGGCGCCTAGGCGCATACCTTTTTGCATACGATTCAGGTAAACGCTTGCAATATTTCCTTTTTCGTCCTTTTTATTGGTTTCTTCTTCCACTATCGATGCCAAAATGTAAGCGGTCTGAGGGGTTAACCCTTTGTCTGCGGCTAGTTGTCTTCTGACGTCTGTCCAGTAAGCATTGTATTGCCTGACCAATTTGTTGAAAATATTACCGGGTGTAGTGTTCCAGAAAAAAGTGTAAGTGTTAGGTAGTACCGCAGTCATCACCGTGTTGGAATCCAGGTTGTATTTACTTAGGGAATCATTGCTGTTTAAGTAATCAATCATTGACAGTGAATCAGATTCGAATCTTTTACCGGCAAGGGAGGCGAGATCTTCTTTTGTTCTAAGTTTTGTAATAACAAGGTTTACCGGTGTCTGCTGCCCGTTGCGCAACAAGCGAATAATAGTTAGTACGCTATTACCCGCAGCAATGTTATACTTTCCTGGCTTGATTTTGTCCCAATAGTTCATTCTGCCGGCCAGCCAGTTAAAACTGGCAGTACTGCTTACCATTGAATCTTTTTGAAGCTGGTTCAGGATGCCTTCTTTTGTAGCGTTCCTGCTGGAAATGTACAGATATTTGCTGGTTGCTTGAAAGGAGGTGGCCGAACCAAATATTTTCCATGCTAGAAATAGCCCAGTCAGCATGACTATTGTTGCCAGTATCAAAACGATTTTTTTCATATTGACCGATTCGTGATGAAATTAAATAAAAAAACCCTGTCTGGGTTCAAGACAGGGGTTATTATAAGATGCAGTAAAATTATTTTTGAGTGCCGCCAGGTGCCGGAGTAATAGGTGCAGGCAAAGCAGGTGAGGGTGTTGTAGCCGGTGCGGGACTGGTATTTGTAGGCTTTGTATTTAACTTATCCAGCAGGTTGTCACGGTTTCCAACGGAGTTAGGAATGAATGCTGTTGAAAACAAACAGAGCAACGCAACAATCCCAAAAAATATCCATGTACCTTTCTCTAATACATCAGTTGTTTGTTTAACGCCCATAAACTGATTACTTATGCCTCCTATGTTAGCTGCCAGTCCGCCACCTTTTGGATTTTGAACAAGTACAATAAATCCTAATACCGCACAGGCCACAACAATCAAAATAACGAATACGATAACCATATCATTGCTGTTTTAAAACTTCAATTTTAGCTGCAAAATAAGCGATTTTATGCGGATGTAACAAACTTAATTTTTGGTATACATCCCTCGCTTTCTCTATCTTTCCCTGTTTAACCAGTACTTCTGCCATCGCTTCTGTAAGTACTTCCCTTTCTTGCAGCGAATCTGAGGCAAACTGAACGATCTCTATATCACTGATCTTGTCCAACACTTCCTCTGCCGCCGACTCAGGTAAGCGGCGCATCGTTTTCAACCATTCAGTGAAACTCTTTAGTTGTTTCCCTAATTTGTCGTTGGCCTGCACTTCCTGGTTCAATTTTATACCCTGAGATGCGAAATAATCAACAGTATGGTAGGCCTGGAATGAAAAACGTTCAGGTTGTTGCGCAACTTTAACTTCTTCCCTTGCTGGTTCCTGGCTTGAATCGGCAGTTCTACCTGTTAACGTATGATTGATGGCCGGTACCTGCATATCTAGCTTCTCCCCGGGAGATCCCAATACAATTTCCTGATGAAGAACTACATCTTCCAGTAAGTCATGGGAGGCAGCAGAATCAGCGGTATAGTCGCTCCTCATTTCTGGTTGTTCTTCGACCATGGGCTGAGTGGCTTGATTCATCTCTTCCTCTGATAACTGGTGGTCGAGCCATAGCGGATTATAAAAATAAAGCAAGGTTTGCTGAAATTGCTTTTGGAAATCATTCTTGCCTTCAAGAGCCAGCTTTTTTGCCAGTACATAATGGCCAATGGCGAAATAGGGGCTTTGCTGATTTAGCTGTTGCATTGCTTCTACATCGATGTGTTGCAGGTTTATTTTCTTATAGAGGTGTTGCAGGATACGTTGCATACTGGTGAAAATTTCAATGGGTTAATTGAGCAACTTACCAATTAGAAAAAATGCGGTTAAAAACCTCGTCGGTAAGATTCTGAATAATGGTAGTATTTAATTGTGCCTCTGCCTGGTCTAGGCTCAAAGAAGAAGAAAAATCAAAATTTCGTGAAACATCTTCTTCCCGGCTCTTTTTATCGTCAATGCGGTTTGTGATAATGATATGAACCGAAACATTTAACCTGTTGCTGGCAGCCTGCTGGTTACTAATACCCGACGTAGTAACGCTATAATCAGAAACGTAACCGCTAATCTCCATATTAGCATCATCGCCCTGAACCTGGGTTAAACTTGTCTGGTTATTTATCTTTTGCCTGAGCTTATCTGATAATTGAGGGCTAAGCTGGGGATTTTTATACCGTGCCTTGTTTTCAATATAATTTACTTTCACTGTTTTGATATCCTGGTCAATATTTACATCCCTGAAACGATAAATTTTGCAGGATTCCAGGCCTATCATCAATGAAAGCATCACCAGGCAAGTGAAAGATGTTGATTTCATGTGTAACTTTTAAAAATATGAAATGTAACCATTTTGTGATAAGTGAAAATACCTCTTTTCAATGTTACAACTGCTAGCAGGCACCAGCTTTGGTGATGTCTTAACAGGTAAACCGTATTAAACCATTATTCATCGATATTATATTCTTTTAACTTGCGGTACAAAGTCCTTTCACTGATGCCAAGATCTGTGGAAGCATCCTTACGTTTGCTTTTATGTTTTTTAAGTGCCTTAATAATCAGTTCCTTTTCCTTATCCATGATATTAAGTGATTCTTCGATTTCTTCATGTTCATGAATTTCGTTGTGTTTCATAAGCAAGGGTTGAGAACCCTGCACAAGTGTAGCTGGCGACTGGTTATTATGCAGTTCATTGTTCGACGGGTATTCCCGTATAAGTGCTTCCTGTGCATAGGCGGCGGCGGCAGATGAATTAGCTGGGTTCTTTAGGATATCAACAAACATTTTTTTCAGTTCAGTCACATCTTTCTTCATGTCAAAGAACAACTTGTATAACAGGTCTCTCTCATTCGAAAATTCTGAATGGCCCGAATTATTTTGTGATGCCAGTACCGGCAAACGATTGTTAGAATGTTCAGGTATGAATTTGCCGAATTCTGCACTAGAAATATTTTTATCCTGCGAAAGCACCGATACCTGTTCTGCGATATTTTTTAATTCACGAACATTACCCGGCCATGTATAGTTGACTAACATGCTTTTTGCCTCGTCGTCCAGTTGTACAGGTGCTACTTTGTATCGTTCTGCAAAGTCTACACAGAATTTTCTGAAAAGAAGCGGAACATCTTCCCGGCGGTCCCGCAGGGCAGGTACCCTGATAGGTACCGTACTTAAACGGTAATAAAGGTCTTCCCGGAACTTGCCATTCTGGGTATATTCAAGGAGTTCTTTATTCGTTGCTGCAATAACCCTTACATCTGTTTTTTGCACTTTGCTGGACCCTACCCGGATGTATTCTCCCGTCTCTAACATGCGCAACAGCCTCGCCTGGGTACCAAGTGGCATCTCTCCAATCTCATCCAGGAAGATGGTACCACCGTTTACAGTTTCAAAATAACCTTTGCGAGCATCCAGTGCACCAGTAAAGGAACCTTTTTCATGTCCGAATAGTTCAGAGTCTATGGTTCCTTCCGGTATGGCTCCACAGTTTACTGCAATGAAAGGATTGTGTTTTCGCGCGCTCAATGAATGAATGATCTGGGAAAATACTTCTTTTCCTACGCCGCTTTCCCCGTTGATCAGAACGGAAAGATCAGTATTGGCCACTTGTACCGCCGTATTCAAAGCATGATTAAGTGCAGGCGAGTTGCCAATTATTCCGAAACGATTCTTTATTGATTGTAATTCCATTGTATTTTTTTGACCAACCCCAAAGTGGTAGCTGCCAGTCTATTGAAGCAAACAGTTAAGCAACTTCGCCGATCAAGGTTGCCGAAGTGCATTCTTTTATTAGAACCATTACGTAATCGCCTTTACTTAGCAAATGATGATCTTTTGAAAAAACCACCAGTTTGTTTTGGTCATTTCTACCGGCCCAGGCTTCACTGCTTTTTCTGGAATCACCTTCAATCAGAACGTTGAATGTTTTTCCCAGGTCACGTTGCATGCTTTCCAAAGCCTGCACCCGGTGTAAGGCAACAATTTCCTGGAGCCTCCTCTTTTTTGTTTCTTCAGGTACATCGTCGATAAAACGCCTTGCAGCTAAAGTGCCGGGCCGTTCACTGTAAAAATACATGTAAGCAAGGTCGTACCGGCAGTAACTCATCAGGCTCAGCGTTTGTTCATGGTCCTGTTCCGTTTCTGTGCAAAATCCCGAGATGAGGTCTGTTGATAACCCACAGTCCGGCAATATTTCCCGGATGCGATTGACTTTTCCCATATACCATTCTCTTGTGTAGGTGCGATTCATTAATTGTAATATCCTGGTACTGCCGCTTTGCACGGGCAGATGAATGTAGTTGCATATATTGCTGTTTCTTGCAATGGTGTGCAATACTTCGTCGGTGATATCTTTAGGATGGGATGTAGAAAACCGGGTTCTTAAAAGCGGGGAGATCTGTGCTACTCTTTCCAGTAAAGCAGCGAATGTTACTGTTTCAGCTGTGCTCTCATTTACCCAGTAATAGCTGTCAACATTCTGGCCAAGCAAGGTTACTTCCCGGAATCCATGATTAAAAAGTTCTTGGCATTCATTAAGTATTGAAAGCGCATCCCGGCTCCTTTCCCTTCCCCTGGTAAATGGAACTACACAGAAGGCACACATATTGTTACACCCACGCATGATGCTTACAAATGCAGACACCCCGTTGCTGTTTAATCGAACAGGCGCTATGTCGGCATAAGTTTCTTCCCTGCTTAGTAAAACATTGACGGCTTTTTGACCGGACTCCGCTTCACTAATCAAGCCCGGAAGCGTACGGTAGGCATCCGGGCCTACTACAAGGTCAACCAGCTTTTCTTCCTCCAAAAATTTGGATTTCAGGCGTTCTGCCATACATCCCAATACACCCACCAGCAAGGCAGGATTTGCTTTTTTTAGTCGTTTAAATTCAGTCAACCGTTTACGAACCGTTTGTTCTGCCTTTTCTCTTATAGAACAGGTATTTAAAAAAATGAGGTCGGCATGCGCTACTTCAGATGTTGCGTTAAAACCTTCTTTTGCCAGGATCGATGCCACCACTTCACTGTCTG
>JBBJOD010000260.1:0-7295 GCA_037721715.1 Chitinophagaceae bacterium
AACAGATGAAAAAAATATTCGAGCTTAGCAGATACAATGGCTTAAAATACGCTGAGATTTCCTCTTATTTAAACATTTCTGTTAAAACGGTAGAAACACAAATGAGCCGGGCTTTAGTTAAGCTAAGGCAAAAACTCTTCCGATATCTCCCTCTATAATTTCTATGATATTCTTTTTTATGGTGGGCTCTTACCCTCAAACCAAAAATAATTTTTATTCCTTGTAGGGGTAAAGTTTTTGTTATCCGTATAATCAATATAGCATGGAAGAGCGTAATTATTTGAGTGAATTGATTGTATCGTATTTGTCGCATGAACTGAATCCGGAAGAAGAAGCATTTGTTTTAGCCTGGATAAATTCAAATGAGCAAAACAAGAAATATTTCGAAGACATTAGTAATACCTGTCTATTATTTAGTTTAAAAGAGGCTGTAGAAAATATTGATATAGATGCTGAATGGAAACAATTTAAACAGGCACTAGCTGAAAAACAGGAAGTGCCTTCTATAAACGAGTATGGAAGTATTGGAAAGAATATTTCGGATGAAGAAATTCCACATAAAAAAGGTAAGGCCTACAAGTTGTTTTTATCAACTGCTGTCGCCGCTTCAATAGTATTAGCGATCGTTTTAACATGGAGATTAAGTAACGACAATACACTGGCTGAAAAAGCCGTTGAACTCAATACTGGTAAAGTAACGAATCCGTCCTTACCTGTTGTTCGGCACCAGATTAACACAACCGGTAAGATGAAGGTGATAACATTACCCGATGGATCTGTAGTAAAACTTTTTGATAATAGTGAGTTAGCCTATCCTGAACCTTTCATAGGCGAACGGAATATAACATTAGTGGGTAAGGCCAATTTTAAGGTGGCAAGAGATAAAGCAAAGCCATTCACAGTATTTAGCGGAGAAGTTTCTACTACCGCTTTGGGAACAGATTTCACAGTTACAGCATACAAAAACAGAAAGAATATTATTGTAAGGCTATATGAGGGCAAGGTGGTAATCAAATCTTTTAATCCTTTTATAGGAAAGCCTAAGAATGACTTTTACTTGTTGCCGTTCCAGGAGTTTATCTATGAAAATGTTTCTTTAACCGGAGTGGTAAGAAGCTTCAGGCCACTTAGCAAGGTATTTATAATGGATAGCCTCAAGGCAGAACCTGTAACGAATGATAATCCGTCAGTTCCTCGATCAGGTGCTGAGCCGTGGCATATGTTCAACAATCAACCATTGTGGCAAGTATTCGAACAGTTAGAGGATTTGTTTAAAGTTGAGATTGTATATTCGAAAAAAGATATTGCTAAAATTTACTTTATAAGTATGTTTCACGATTCAGATTCCATAGACAGTATCATTGATCGAATAGCCAGACTGAACAATCTTAAGGTCACTAAGGAAAAAGATAAATTCATCATCACCAGGTAACACTAACATAACGATTATAATGGTGGTAGCTTAAGCATACTAACTTAAACCGTTATAAATAATAAAATGCTGCTGTATGAAAGTTAATCAAATTGTTGCAAAAGCTTTACTTGTTGCCCTGGTACATTTATTTTATACGCTATGTTCAACAAACGCAATCGCCCAATCCGTTAGAAATGTTGTAAAAGGAAATATTCAAAGTAATAATAATGAACCGCTTCCGGGTGTTTCGGTCATTATTAAAAATTCAAAAACAAATTATACATCCGGAACAAGTACTGACAGCTCGGGTAATTTTTCCTTTCCAGGTATAGCATCAGGAGGTTCTTACTCCTTCACATTTTCAACGGTTGGATATGAACCTCAAACGCTATCGGGTTATACTGTCAGAGATGACAAAGGGCTTTCTTTATCGGTAATAATGAAGTCGGATGTTGCGTCACTTGACCAGGTTGTTGTTGTTGGATATGGAACTGCAAGGAGAAAGGATTTAACTGGATCAGTTGGATCTGTGAGTAGTAAGGACATTGCCGATTTAGCAGTAACCCGTATTGATCAGGCTTTATCCGGAAAAATCGCAGGGGTTCAGGTGCAATCTGTTTCCGGTCAACCGGGGGTAGCCTCAAGAATCAGAATAAGAGGAGTTGGCAGCATTTCGGCCGGAGGGAATCCCCTTTATGTAGTAGACGGATTTCCTGTTGATGACATTCAAATGATTAATCCAAACGACATTGAAACGATAGACGTTTTAAAAGATGCTTCAGCAACAGCTATTTATGGTTCACGCGGAGCAAATGGCGTTATCATCGTGAATACCAAAAGAGGTATATCCGGTAAAAGCTTAATCAGTCTTGACGCCTACACCGGTTGGCAAAAAGTACTGAAAACCCCTGAATTTCTGACGATGGAGGAACAGGCCTCGTATTACTTTTACGGGGTAAGAAATCAAAATATCGATGCAGGGAAAGATGTTTCCGGAGATCCTTTAAAATGGTTTAATCAGGTACCTAAAACTATTATGGATGTTATCGAAGGCCGGAACACTACAAATTCCGATGCTTATAAGGCTATTTTTGTTGTAGCGCCACAGCAGAGTTATAATTTATCAGCCAGGGGCGGAAATGAAGCTGTAAAATATTCAGTGAACGGCGAATATCTAAACCAGGACGGTATCATTATCCCCAGTAATTTCAAGAGATATTCTTTCCGCGCGAACCTGGATGGTCAGCTAACAGAAAAGCTTTCCATGAAACTGAATTTCAATACTGCTTATACCACTAACAATGATCTGGTGGCTTCAGGTGGAAGTGGAGGCGGCGAGGGAATTATTGGTGCGGCAAGTACATGGTTGTACTGGTACCCATTGAACAATAGTGACGGAAGTTATTTCAATGGTTTCGGTCAGGATGCAACAAATAATGTGTGGAACCCTCTGGCTATTGCAAATGAGATAAAGAGGAGAGGAGACCAGACAAGAACTTTAGGGAATTTAACTGCCGAATACAAATTTACAGAGGGCCTTAAGCTAAATATTATGTTGGGAGCTAACTCCTCTAACTTCCATTATTTTAGTTTTATACCTAAACAAGATGTTTTCGCTAATGTTGCAGAAGGTACCGACGAAAGATCCGGTTCTTTGAACTGGATAACAGAGACAACATTGAATTACAATAAAACTATAAGTAAGCATAGTATATCGGGCTTACTGGGATACACTACCCAAAAACAAACAAACAGCTCAAATTTCGTAAGGAGTAGAAATTACCCCAATAATCTTGTTTATACATTAAATGCTACAAGTAATATCATATTTCAAGGCAATTCGAATGAAAGCGAATGGTCATTAATTTCCTATCTGTCGCGAATTAATTATAATTATAACTCCAAATATTTCTTAACTGCTTCTATGAGAGCAGACGGTTCATCACGTTTTGGAAAGGATAAAAGATACGGTTACTTCCCCTCAGCAGCCATAGCATGGAGAGTATCAAATGAAGATTTCTTAAAGGAAAATAAGTTAATAAGCGATTTAAAAATAAGAGCAAGTTATGGGGAAACCGGGAACAACAATATTGGTAATTATGCTCAGTATGCTACTATCGGTTACGAATCTTACCCTTTCGGTGGTACAGCGTTGGGGGGTATTGCTCCAACGCAATTAGCAAATTCTTTGTTAACCTGGGAAAAGCAGCGGTCATTAAATTTTGGTATTGATGCTGGCATATTTAATAGCAGGTTATCTTTTTCCGCTGATTATTTTGAGACGATCAATCACAATCTTCTATTAAATGTTTTTGTTCCACTTACCACAGGCTTCAATTCATCTTTAGTTAATATAGGTGAAGTTGAAAATAAGGGATGGGATTTTACACTGAATACAAGAAACCTTGTTGGCGGGTTTAGCTGGTCTACCAACTTCAACATTTCTACTTTCAAAAACAAAGTAACCAGGTTAGGCCCTGAAGGTGCGCCGATCATAAGTACCTATAACATCACTCAGATAGGAAAACCTATCGGGATGTTTTATGGCTATATTACAGATGGCGTTTTTAAAAATAAGACCGAACTGGATGCGGGACCGGTTTTCAATCCAGGTGCTTCTGACAGATCCCGAATTGGAGACATCAGGTTTAAGGATATCAGTGGCCCCGGTGATAAACCTGATGGTGTTATCAATAGCTTTGATAGAACGATTATGGGGTCTCCCTATCCCGATTATTATTATGGAATGACGAATAATTTTGGCTACAAGAATATAAATGTAAGTGTTAGTGTTCAGGGCTCACAAGGAAATAAAGTATATAGTAATAGTGATAATTTTTTATATACCAGAGCCCGGTATAAGCAACTATCGTCAGTAAAAAATTATTGGAAATCAGAATCAGAACCAGGCGATGGAGAAAGCCCGAGGCCAAACAATAGTCCCACCGGAGGCCTTCGCGAAAAGTCAACAAGATTTCTCGATGATGGCTCATTCTTCCGGATCAATAACATTAACCTGAGTTATTCATTTGATAACCAGATTGCCAGAAAACTCTCCATCAGTGCTCTCAGGGTTTATTTAACTGCAACTAACCCGTTACTAATCACACAGTATAAATTTTTTAATCCAGAAGTCAGTAATAGTGGAAATCCATTAACTCCGGGCGTAGAGGATTACAATTATCCCCTGGCAAAAAGTTTAATTCTAGGACTGAACGTATCATTTTAAAGCCCTGCGATCATGAAAAAATTAAAAGTCATGAAAAGTTTATCCATTATAAGTGTTATCGTTTTCTTATCAGTAATCTTGGTGTCATGCGGTAAGAAATTCATTGATTTACCTCCTATATCTTCAGTAAGTGTTGATTTAATATACAAGACAGACAAGGACTTCCTGGATGCCTTGACTGCCACTTATAATACACACCAACAGCAGTATCAGAATTTTTATATTTTCGGCGATATCCGTGGAGATGATTCATGGCAGTCAATATATAAAAATAACAGCTGGTCTTTTTCTGATGCCTTTGTTATAAACAGTTCGGACCCCTTAATGCATTCTACCTGGCAAAACTATTATCAGGCAATATTTCGCATCAATACAATTTTAGAAAAAATCCAGGCTGCAGATGTATCGGTTGTAAAAAACAAAGACCGTTATATCGCTGAAGCAAAATTTCTAAGGGCCTTATCCTATTTTGACTTAGTCAGGATTTTCGGAGCTGTTCCTATGATTACTACTCCGGTAACAATTGAGGAGGGGTATAAAGTAGGCCGAGAAACTGTTGATAATATCTATAGCAAAATTATCATTCCGGATTTTTTAGCCGCGGAAAATGGATTGCCATTGAAGTATGCAGGAAGTGATGTTGGGAGACCAACCAAAGGCGCCGCAACCTCTTTATTAGGAAGAGTATACTTAACGCTTAAGGATTTTCCAAAGGCGGAAACTAAATTACAAGAGGTAACTAAAATGGGTTATGCGCTTCTGCCAAACTATAATGATTTATTCGATTACACTAAGAACGAACATCATAGTGAATACATATATGATATCGAATATGAACAGGGGATGGGAGAAGGAAGTAGACTCACCAATGCTTTTGCACCTAATAGCCAGCCCTTTACTACTTTTTTTGGTATAGGCGGAAACGGCGATGAACAAAATTCCCCAACACCGGGATTGATTAATTTATTTGATCCAAAAGATAAACGAAGGGATATTACAGTAGGTGTATCTGGTGGCTTTTACAACCGGGATTCTGTATTTATAAAACTTGCTACAAATACGAATCAGACTTATACTAAAAAATACATTACGCCGGTGGCAGTTATTAACGACAGCAGAGCGAACTGGAAAGTAATACGTTATGCAGATGTTTTATTGATGTATGCTGAAGCTTTAAATGAAAACGGTAAAACGGCAGAAGCGCTTGGTTATTTAAACCAGGTTCGTACCAGGGCTGGTTTACCAGGGGTTCCAAATTTAACAAAGGAGGCCACACGTGATAGAATCTACCTGGAACGAAGATTAGAACTTTCTTTTGAGGGTGTAAGATGGTTTGATTTACTACGAACCGGGCAAGCATATAGTGTTATGCAAAAAGATGGTATGCTGCCATATATGGTTGTTTTCCCTATCCCTTTAAGCCAAATACAATTAATAAACAATTCCAAAATATTCCCTCAAAATGAAGGATATAATTAGGCTTTTCATTTTTGTTTGCCTATTAAATACCTGAATGGTGGATTAAAGATTTGCTTATCTAAATTCCTCATTCATTTTCTGGTATCAGGTATTAAAAAAAAGAATTAACCAACTAAAAAAAAAGAAACACCATATGGATAATTTAGAAAGCAGCAGGAGAAATTTTTTAAAAAACGCTGTGGTGGGAACTTCAGTTCTTGCGACTACTAATCCGTTTAAATTAAATGCGAGAGACTTACCCTTTGTTGACGTGCCAGATAAAGATTTGCCATGGTTTCAAAGAGTAACTCGCTGGGGGCAGATAAATATTACTGAAAAAGATCCCGCACAATATGATATTCCGTGGTGGCGGACTTTCTGGAAGCAGACCCATACAGAAGGTATTGTGGTAAACGCGGGAGGAATTGTTGCTTACTATCCTACCAAAATACCGCTGCATCGTAAAGCTGAATTTCTTGGCGATCGCGACCTCTTTGGTGAATTGTCTAAGGCTGCAAAAGAAGATGGACTTGTAATATTTGCCCGGATGGATTCAAACAGGGCACATGAAGATTTCTACAAGGCTCATCCTGATTGGTTCTCTGTTGATGCTGCCGGAAAACCATATAAAGCTGCTGATCTCTATATTTCATGTGTAAATAGTCCTTACTACCAGGAACATATTCCGGCAATCCTTACAGAGATAGCTCAAATGTATAAACCGGAAGGATTCACCGACAATAGCTGGAGTGGTTTAGGGCGGGAGTCTATTTGCTACTGTGAATATTGTAAAAAAAGTTTTCGTGATAAAGTAGGGCAGAATATACCTGCAAAGAAAGATTGGGACGACAAGATTTATAAACAATGGATCAGGTGGAACTATGACCGCCGTCTCGAGATCTGGGATCTAAACAACAAGACTACAAAGGGCGTCGGTGGTGCAAACTGTACCTGGTCTGGAATGAATAGTGGCTCAATCAACGGGCAAAGCAAAAGTTTTCGTGATTATAAAGAAATTGCAAAACGGGCGGATATTATCATGCTCGATGATCAGTCACGTACAGATGCTGGTGGATTTCAGCATAATGGAGAAATTGGTAAGTTCGTTCATGGACTATTAGGGTGGAATAAACTTGCACCTGAAAGTATGGCTATGTACGACCATATAAAACCATGGTTCCGGCTTGGAAGCAA
>JBBJOD010000261.1:0-7283 GCA_037721715.1 Chitinophagaceae bacterium
ACAGGTGCGTTGATTGATGCACCAGCATGGCTAGTTGCGCCAGTCGTATGGACGGGAATGCCGAGGGACGCATCCTAAAAAAATTTATCGCCACAAATACCTTTTGCAGACGATATTTCTTTTTTAGATAACGGTATTCTTTTTGTAATAGCAATGGATAATCTTCTTTAAACTTTTTTTCTAACAGCCCCGCTTGTCCAAAAATAATTGCTTCCAGCTGGTGAATTTGGTGTTTGTGTTTAGCAAGAACATTAACAGGTATGGTTTGAGCAATTGCTTCAAAAGCCTCTGCATTCACCCGATTGCCAAAATTTCTCGCTATTATCCACCAGAAAGTTTGTTCCCAGTGATGGTTGCTCTTTTCGAAAAAACCAAGCACATACGTAGATTTACGTTGAAGCCTTTCTATCAGAAGCCGCTCCTTCCAGCTCACCCAAACCAGTTTGTTTACCATCGGCAGATTTCTTTCGCAGGGAACGAAATTCACATTATTCATGAGTTCTTCATATCGCTGCAACAAAAGCATGGAAACGCGCGACTGTAATTCGAGCATTGGCAATTGTTGTAGCAGCGGACTGTTGGCCGGTTGGTCATTTTTCCAAACAACATGAAGGATGATATTTTTGAAGTTCATGTCGTACTGGTGCATATGTTTATACCAGTCTGAGGTATGAATATGCAATTCAATATTTCCTACCCAGGTTGTTTGTCCGGTTCTGATTTTTGCCGACAAAAAGTCGGGTCCCTGGTCAGTGTTCCATGTACCGGGATGTATTATCTGAAGGGGATCTCCTTGTTCCGTAAAAAGTTCGTTGAGGGAAAAATGTTGAAATTGCCAGATATACTGGAGCAGTCGTTCTATCATGCCTGTAAATTTGATTGCGTACGTTGGTCAAATTACTTCCAGGGAGCTATGAATAAAACCGTATTTTTCTTAGAAGAGTTTACTGCTTATTTAGTATATGGAGAGCTTGTACCACACGGTTTACAGGCAACCCCATTACGTTATAAAAATCGCCATTGATTGACTGAATGCCCACCACGCCAATCCATTCCTGGATAGCATAGGCGCCTGCTTTGTCCATGGGCCTGAATTTATTCACATAAAAGGCTATCTGCTCAGGGGTGAGTGCGTTAAAATAAACATCGGTTGTATCTGAAAAGGCGATTTCATTATCTCCAGAAAGTATGACGACGCCCGTAATCACAGAATGCTTACAACCTGAAAGTGCTGTCAGTATTTCAATGGCATGAGAAATGTTTCTAGGTTTGCCAATAACCTGGTTCTCTAAAACAACAATTGTGTCGGCCGCAAGAATGATTCTTTTCTCATGAAATGGCCGTTTCACTGCAGTGGCCTTATTGCGGGCGATATATACAGGCACCTCCTCAATGGATAAACCGGCAGGGTATTGTTCGTCGGTATCTTTTACAATTACTTCAAACGGGATCTCGGCCCATTCAAGCAGTTGCTTCCTTCGTGGAGATTGTGACGCCAGGATTATTTGTTTCATGATGTTAACTTTCAGCTATCAGCTATCGGACGGTTATGATCGCAATCGTTGCTTTGTTATTGAGTCTTTGAACCTTTAAGTATAAAGGTCAATTTTTGAAATCCCATACCTGGTAGCCGAAAGCTGATAACTGACCGCCTATCGGCTTCAATGATAGATCCTAAAAAAAATCATCGATAAAATACCGGAAAACATAACCATTTTCACCCTGGAGCTTAGTCTATGATAATCCTGCATCACCATCGCCTTGTTCAGCTGCCGTAAGATCAGTACCAATGGAAAAATTACACACAGCACGCAGTAAATGGCCAACCACCACCAATGTTGTTGAATGGCATATACCTGAACAATCATCAGCGTTGCTATCAGAACGACCATCCAGGTAGCTGTAAACACTTTTGACGCAGGCACACCCCAAACGATCGGCATGGTTCTGCATCCATATTTTTCATCGCCCTGCATATCTTCGAGGTCTTTCAATACTTCCCTTATCAGGGAAATGATAAATGCAAAACCTCCATAAAGGACCGATAATTTGAACAGCAGCTGGATGTATTTTTTGTAACTGTCCGCTTCGTTGTTAAAGACATAATCAAACCGCCATTCACACAAGTAAAGCACAATCACCACCCAGGCAGTTAGCAATGAAATGATAATATTGCCAATCATCAGCTTTTTTTTGAATGTTGTGGAATAAAACCAGAGCAATATCACGCTAAGCAGATTAAGCATGCCGAGTAGCCAATTGCTAATTTTCAGGCCTATATAGAAACTCAGCACAACGCCCAGCGTACTAAAAACAAGATGCCATATAATGGCCCAGCGCCTTCTGATAATTTTTTCTACAACAATGCGTTGTGGCTTGTTGATTTTATCGATATTTAAATCAAAGTAGTCATTGATAATATAACCTGCTGCGGCAATCAAAAGTGAAGCAACCACCAGCAATAGAAAAAGCGAAGGTTTGAGGTAATTTTCGTTCAAGGAATTGAGGCCCCGGTCGTTTGAGTAGATAAAACAATAGTAAAACAATAACTGGGTTAGGGCAATAAATACAAGATTCGGCCAACGAACAAGTCTGAAAAAGGCTCCAAGTAATTTCATCAAGTTGGATTCAGTCCCGAAGATAGCCATTGGTGGGTGAAGAGTGAAGCGGCAGTTGTTAATTATTTGGAAGTAACGGAAGTATCCATTGGCCAATCATTGTTTTGCTTGAGAACTTTTTCAATTACATCCCTGGCGCAGCCTGATCCGCCGTTTAGCGGTGATACGTATTTTGAGATTTGTTTGATCTCCGCCGCTGCGTCGGCAGGTGAACAGGCAAGTCCAACCATTTGCATCACCCTAAAATCTGGAATATCATCACCCATAAACAAAATTTCTGACCACGAAAGTTCATTTTGCAAAACATATGCTGATAGTCTTTCCTTTTTGTTTTCCACTTTCAAAAAAACATCAATGTTACCCAACCTGGTTAACCTGTCGCGAACCGATTCCGAAGTACCCCCCGAAATAATTACTACCCGGTATCCTCTCCTGACGGCCAGCTGAAGCGCGTAACCATCCTTTATGTTCATTTTGCGAGCCATCTGGCCGTCATCTAATATCAACAAACTGCCATCGGTAAGAACGCCGTCTACATCAAATACAAATGTTTTTATCCGTTTAAACTGCTCTAGTAGATTCATAATTTTTCTGATACTTAAATGTAATCAGGTTAGCTGGCAAGCTGCCTGCAAGGAAATAAGGAAGTTGCTTGTAATATCTTTCACCCGTGTACTGAAATTTATCTTTGACTATTCATTTTGATTATCTTGCCATTCGTATACCCAGCTACGCTGGATCTTTCCCGGTGGCCTTCGTTACTTTCTTCACGTTTACCTTCAAAATTCTGAATTTGAAGTACCCACTCCATCATTTCGGCAAACCTGATGAGGTAATTTTGACCTCGTTGAACTCATTGCTGAAACGTTCAAACAACTTCATGGCGATGTCTTGGTAGTCGCGCCATTTGATGGGTGGTTAAAATAATTCATTAAAAAGTATTTAACAATGTAAAATCAATGCCTTATTACTCGCCCAAAAATTGTGTTTGATCCGGCAGATCGAATACATCGTTTCTTTTTGGGTTGGCAAAGTTATTCCGAATTGAGCAATTTGAATCACGAATATTCAAAGCAGTACGGCTCGCTACCATTGATTACACCATTTCTTCAAGAGGCCTTTACGAACTCACGATAATAAAAAATTGATTGTTTCTTGAAAAAAGATAAATAACTTTCCTGACTTTCTTTTGTTCGGGAATACAGTTTTTATATGTGTATCAACCGTTTTGATACTAAATATATCCCATTAATTATTGCATTAAAGATGCGCCTCACTGATTGTTTGCCTTAATAAGTGGCCGGCGAATGCTGGCACTTATTGTTTTATCCTGTCGCATAAATTCATTCATAATGTCTATCCCGCCTTATCATTACAGCGAGTGAAATATCCGGATACTGTTCGTTAGTTCTTCGTACACTTTATAGAACGATGGATACGACTGCAGTATCTGAAGGTGCCTGGAAATGGTCAGTTGATCATTTCGTATAGCCGGTCCTGTTATCACCTGGCTTGGCGAAACCAATTCAATTCTCCTGGCTGTTTCTACCGCCAAAGGGAGCAACAGCTTAAAGTCTACATTTTCTTTTGAACAGAAATCCTCCGCAATTTCGTACAAATGATTGCAGAAATTATTCATACATACTGCCGCTAGATGCAGCTTAAGGCGCATTTCATCGTTTACAACAGATACCTGCGAAGAGATCTGTTGTGCTACCCTTAAAACTATCTTAAGTGTTTCGTCGTCACTTGCATTAACCAGCAACGGAACATGCGTCAACACCGCCATTTCTTTTCGTAAACTCTGTAAAGGGTATAGCACTCCATAATGATTGCTGATACCTTTCAATACTTCCATCTGCACGGAACCTGCAGTGTGTAATACAACCTGGTTACCCAAACTCAAATGCCTGCCTAATTCATAAATAGCAGTATCTGTAATGGCCACCAGGTAAAGATCTGCTTCTTTGTTAATGGCATCCCAGGTACTGCAAGGTAAACTTGCCAACTCTTTTGCCAGTACTTCGGCCCTCGTAATATTATTGCCAAAAACCTGCACAATTTCCAATTGTGCTTTTTTTAGTAATCTTCCCATCACGGTTGCCGTATTGCCGGTTCCAATAATTACAATCCTCATATATTTCTTGATAATTTAACAGAATATCCTAAATGTATTCCCATTAATTGTAAGTTGGCCAATCGTATTTTTGCCGGGTCAAAAAGCCGGCCGAATTCAGCTGCTTGAATTATATATTGATGTAAGTTGATATATCCTGGCGTATTTGATCCATTATTTAAATGTCTTAAAATCGTAAGAAGTGAAATTAATTCAGAAACTGGCTGTTGGTTATTTCAGGGTGAATATTAAAGTGCTTGCGTTCATCTCCTCTAAATGGGCCGCAAAAAAGGCATTTAAACTGTTTTGCACTCCGTTCAGCCGGTCTAAAATTAAAACTTCTGTTCTTTTTGAAAAAGCGGAAAAGCTTTTTCTCATTGCCGGCAGTGAAAAATTGGTAGGATACAGGTGGAACCACCCGCAGCCTAAACGTTTTCTAATACTTCATGGTTTTCAGTCGTCTGCCAAAAACTTTGAGCGCTTCGTACAACCGATGGTCAGAAAAGGATATGAGGTTATTGCGTTCGATGCACCCGCACATGGTGAAAGTGCCGGAAAACAGATAAATGTGCTGCAGTACAGGAGCATGATAGTAGACATCTGCAATACCTATGGGCCGGTACATGCGTTTATGGCGCATTCATTTGGCGGACTTGCCATAAGCCTTGCCCTGGAAAACATCGATCATACCAACGAAACAAAAATGGTCCTGATTGCCCCCGCAACAGAAACAAGTACCGCCATTCAGTCTCTGTACAATACCTTACGGTTAAACACGGAGACCCGCCTGGAATTTGAAAGGTTGGTATTTAATGCGGGCGGGCAACCGGTTGCCTGGTATTCCATTGTAAGAGCTTTAAAGAATATCAAAGCGAGCATCCTGTGGTTTCAAGATGAAAATGACGACGTTACGCCCATTGCAGACGTTCAACCGGTAATAGAAGCCAACTATTCCAATATAGCATTCAACATAACAAAAGGATTAGGACATCGCCGTATTTACCATGATACTGACGTATTAAACGCTGTCCTGGCATTTTTGTGAATGTTCATCACTTATATTCACCATTAAATGGGTAACATGATATTTGAAGCAAGCATTGAATTTGCAAGAAAGAAAGACAAAATCGATCCGCTTAAAAAATTTCGAAAGGAATTTTACTTGCCGCTGCATAAAAAAAAGAAGGCAATCTACCTGTGTGGTAATTCTCTAGGGCCACTTTCAAAAAATGTCAGGCCGGCCATAAACCAGGAGCTGAATGACTGGAAGAAACTGGCAATTTCGGGTTACTTACAGGCTAAGAGTCCATGGCTATATTACCAGCACCCATTTAAAAAACCGTTGTCAAGGTTGATGGGATGCCTGGAAGATGAAGTGACCGTTATGAATGCACTAACGGTTAACCTCCACTTGTTAATGTTGTCTTTTTACCGCCCCGACTCACGCCGATACAAGGTAATAATGGAAAAGGGTGCCTTTCCCAGCGACCAGTACGCCGTAGAAACGCAGGTCAAATTTCATGGCTTCGATCCCGCAGATGCTATCATTGAAATAGGGTCGGTTGCCGGTGAGAAACTAATTCGGACAGAGACCATCCTGCAGGCCATTGAGGCCAATAAAGAAAGCGTTGCGCTTGTTTTATTAGGGGGAATTAACTATTACACAGGCCAGCTTTTCGACATCAACACCATCACCAGCGCTACCCACGACATAGGAGCTTACGCCGGATTCGACCTGGCACATGTCGCTGGCAATGTTCCAATGCGTTTACACGAATGGAATGTAGATTTTGCAGCATGGTGCTCTTACAAATACCTCAATGCCGGCCCGGGTTCAGTTAGTGGGTTATATATTCATGAACGATATGCATCTGATGCAAATTTTCGCCGGATGGCAGGATGGTGGGGCAACGAAGAAAGCAACCGGTTTAAAATGGAAAAAGGATTCATTCCCCAGGCAGGTGCAGGAGGCTGGAACATAAGTACGGCTCAAGTCTTTAACATGGTGACTTTAAAAGCCGCACTTGAAGTGATTGACAGGGCAGGAATTGAAAACATGCGACACAAAAGTATTGACCTGACTGGCTATCTTGAGTTTTTGATCGGAAACCTGGAAAATAAAAACTGCGAGATCATATCACCGGCAGATCCGATGCAAAGAGGGGCACAACTCAGTCTGTATTTTAAGAACGGGGCTAAACAAATTCATACCAATCTTATAGAGGGCGGGGTTGTGGTTGATTACCGCGAACCCGGTGTTATACGGGTAGCTCCCGCGCCATTGTACAACACATTTGAGGAGGTTTACCGGTTCTATAAGATTTTGAAAAAATGTTTGAGAGAATGGGTGTGAAAACTGGAATTAAGGGATTGCCCCGATTGTTACATTAATTGCTTCACCGACTTAATACGAATTGGCTGAACGCAACGACCATGCAGGTACTCATTATTTTAAACTACACCGGCCCCCATCGTCATTTAATTTTTTTCCAAGAAACAACCACTCATCACTCATCACTTTTATATAACTTCTTTCGCCGAACAAAGTT
>JBBJOD010000262.1:0-7265 GCA_037721715.1 Chitinophagaceae bacterium
GTCAACTTACCGTAATAAAGTAGTGCGGCTGGGACCCCAGGGAGACCCTATTTATGTAGGAAATAATGTGACGAGGATTGGACAACCCATCGGCATGTTCATGGGCCTTTTAACAGATGGCGTGTTTAAGAATAAGGCCGAATTAGATGCAGGTCCGATTTTTAACCCAGGTGCCGCTGACCGTTCGAGAGTGGGAGATGTTCGTTTCAAAGACATTAGCGGTCCGGCTGGAAAACCTGATGGGATTATCAATAATTTCGACAGAACCATAATGGGCTCTCCCTACCCTGAATTCTATTATGGCATTACTAACAGGGTTACTTATGGCAATATTATGCTAAGTGCTACTTTGCAGGGATCACAGGGCAGCCAGATTTATAATTTATCACGTGATGGCGGATACAGTGGAAGGGCCCGCGTACGGGGCTATGCTTTTAGCAACAATTACTGGAAATCAGAACAGGAACCAGGTGATGGAGTAACTCCGAGGCCAAATGATAATCCAACGGGCGGATTCCGGTTACCCAATCAAAAATATCTCGATAACGGATCCTACCTGCGCATCAATAACATCACACTCAGCTATAACATACCTGAAAAACTGATTCAGAGAATAAAGTTAGGTGGGTTGCGGGTGTATGCGAATGCTACGAATCCATTTCTTTTTACAAAAAATACTGCTTTTAATCCGGATGTTAGTATGAATGATAATCCGCTTAGTCCCGGAATTGAATCGAACGATTATCCTTTGCCAAAAGGTATCGTCTTTGGTTTAAATGTAAAATTTTAATGAAAGCATCTGAAAAACAATAGCAATGAAAAAGTTATTAACACTATTCCTTTTATCATCATTTCTGATGATCTCCTGCAAAAAGGATTTTATAGAATCAGCACCCATTTCTTCTGCAAGCGTAGAAGCCGTTTATAAAACCGATAAGGATTTCCAGGATGCCGTACTTGGAGTATATTCGGTGCTCAGGAACCAGTACCAGGATTTCTGGATATTCGGAGATCTTCGTGCGGATGATTCATGGCATGCGCTTGGTAACGACGCCTTCCTGGTGTCAGTAAATACATTCAGCATGAACAGCAGCGCCACCTTGATTATTAATAGCTGGAGAAATTATTACAGTGTGATCAACCGGGCCAACCTGATTCTTTTAAAAATTGCTGAAGCAGATCCGGCCGTAGTTAAGAACAAGGACAGGCATACTGCTGAAGCAAAGTTTTTAAGGGCCCTCGCCTATTTCGATCTTGTAAGAATCTGGGGTGACGTACCACTGAATACCGCCCCTATCAGCATAGCGGAAGGATATAAGAAGGGACGCGAAAAGGTGGAAAAAATATACAACGATCTAATTATTCCGGACCTGTTAGAAGCGGAATCTAAACTTCCTATAAAATATAATGGCATGGATGTAGGCCGTGTAACCAAAGGAGCCGCTAAAGCAATGCTGGCAAGGGTATATATAACCATTAAAGATTTTGCAAAAGCAGAAACGAAATTACAGGAAGTGACTACCATGGGTTATGCATTGCTGAATAATTATAATGATCTGTTTGATTACACCAAAGAGGAACATCACAGCGAATACATTTTCGATATAGAATACCAGGATGGTGGTTTAGGGCTTGGCAGTGGGTATTCAAATAAGTTCCTCCCCAAATCTGCAGGTTCTGCTGCAGACTTATTTTATGGTATCAAGGGCGGTGCCGGTGAACAAAACACACCCACTGTTTCATTTTTCGATGCATTTGATCCAACTGATAAACGACGTGATGTAACTGTTGCCAAAGGCTATTATGACAACAACGGCGTGTTTAAAGGTTTTATTCAGATCGCCACTTTTACTAAAAAATACCTTGCAGTAACACCTGCTATTAATGAAAGCAAAGCGAACTGGAAGGTGATCCGTTACGCGGATGCATTACTCATGTATGCGGAAGCATTAAATGAAAACGGAAAAACGCAACAGGCGATCCCTTATCTCAATATGATCCGGAAAAGAGCGGGATTGTCAGAGTATACAACGCTTGCAAAAGAGGAGGCACGTGAGAAGATATACAACGAAAGACGATTCGAGCTGGGTATGGAAGGTGTGCGCTGGTTCGACCTGGTAAGAACAGGTCGTGCCTTGACCGTAATGGCGCCATTTGGCATGAAACCGCACATGACTGTATTTCCTATCCCTTTAATAGAGGTACAAATTATAAACAACCCTGCAGTATTACCTCAAAATCCGGGGTACGATTAACCCTCGCAAAAGTATGATGGGATCACTACAGGAACTCAGATAGAATTTTGTAATCAATAATAAGAATTATGAACAAAAGAACCTGTAAATGGAGTTTTCTTTCGGCCGTACTTTTCTTCACTGTTATCCTGAATAACAGCAATGCCCAGGAAACACAACGAATGGTAAAATCCGGACTATCTTATATAGACCCTACCATAGGCAATGTAGCTCCATTGCTGAACAGCAACCGCCCTGTTGTGCATCTTCCTAATCAAATGGTTCGAATGTTCCCGAAAAGACAGGACCATCTTGATATGCAGATCACCGATTTCCCATTGCTCGCGATGAATATTATTACTCCTCAAATGGTTTTTGCAATAAAACCCTCCATCGGAGAAATGGCTGACACAGGATGGTACAGACGGCTCACTTACGACCATGATCTTGAAGTAACACAGCCCTGGTATTATGCTGTTTCACTTACAGATGAGAACATTCGTACTGAATTTACCGCCGGTGAAAAAACAGGAATATACCGTTTTACCTATCCTGCCGGGGTGAAAAAAAACCTGCACCTGTCACATTATTATGAAAAGGGTACATTTCAACTGAATGGTAATAGGATAACAGGAAAGGAATCTGTAAACGATATCATTCATTCGCAAAAAGGCCTTGCTTATATGTTTGGCGTTTTTTCTGGCAGTCCGGCAACGGGTATCAAAGAAGGCGAGAAAGACTGGGGAAAGTATACCGTAACAGGCAGAACGCAGAAGCCTGTTCCGATGCAAGGTGTAAGGGCTTATGCTACCTATGATGAGAAGGATGATACGGTGGTTGAATTCCGTTATGCGATTTCATTTATCAGCATTGACCAGGCAAAGGCCAATTTTGAAAAAGAGTTGACAGGTGTAGGATTTGATCAGTTGAAAAACAAGGCCAAGGCTGTCTGGGAAAAAACCATTGGCCGGGTAAAAGTAGAAGGAGGTACCGAATCACAAAAACGTACATTCTATACAGCGTTATATCGTTGCTATGCACGCATGGTTGACATTTCTGAGCAGGGCAAATTTTTTAGTGCCTACGATAACAAAGTCCATGAGGACAAGAGGTCTTTTTATA
The DNA here is from genome assembly GCA_037721715.1 of Chitinophagaceae bacterium. Classification (GTDB taxonomy): domain Bacteria; phylum Bacteroidota; class Bacteroidia; order Chitinophagales; family Chitinophagaceae; genus JADCRZ01. Next base: position 3,357 of record JBBJOD010000262.1, read on the forward strand.
CGGACGATTATTCCTGGGGTAATTATCTTGCGCTCCATCCGTTGCGCATGATCCTTGATCCAGAACGCGAGGCAGATATGTTGCAGTCTTATGTTACCATGTATGAGCATAGCGGATGGATGCCTGACTATCCCCGGCATTTTGGCGACCGACCGGGTATGTTCGGCTTTCATTCTTCCATTATTTTTCTGGATGCTTACAGGAAAGGGATCAAAAATTTCAATCTTGAAAAAGCCTTGGAAGGAGTTATCAAAAATGCCGACCAGGCTACCATGCTTCCCAGCAGGAACGGACCGAAAGGTGCCCTGGAAGCGTTTTATTATTCAAAAGGTTATTATCCGGCATTACACCCGGGGGAAATTGAAACCGATTCGGTGGCTGCACTTAAAACAGGACAAAAACGCTCTGCCGTTGCCGTTACACTTGGTAATAGCTATGATAGCTGGGCCATTGCTGAGTTGTCAAAGGAAATGGGTAAAGAGGATGTTGCCAAAAGGTTTGCACCAAGGGCAAAGAATTACCGGAATTTATGGTGGGATAAATACCGCATGTTCATGCCAAAGGATGCGAAGGGGAATTGGATAGAAATAGATTCGAAATTCGATGGGGGTCATGCAGGAAATGATTATTACAATGAGAATAATGGATGGAGTTACGTATGGAATGTTCAACAGGATATAAAGGGATTATCGGATTTAATGGGTGGCCCGGATAAAATGGAGAAGAAGCTTGATCAGCTTTTTACTGAGGGAGTGGAGCGAAGCAAGCCCGAATTCTGGGGCAAGTTTCCGGATCAAACAGGACTAATAGGCAATTTTGGCATGGGCAACCAGGTAACGTTTTTTATTCCTTATCTCTACAATTATACCAATGCCCCATGGAAAACCCAGAAGTATACACGCTTACTATTAGATACCTGGTTCCAGGACAATATTTTCGGTGTGCCGGGTGATGAGGATGGGGGGGCAATGTCAGCATTTGCCGTTTTTTCAGCGATGGGTTTTTATCCCACAACCCCTGGCTTACCCGTGTATAGTATAACAAGCCCTTTATTTACCAGGATCAGCATCAATTTGTTCAACGGAAAAAAGTTTACGATTGTAGCCAATAAGTCTTCCAGAAAAAATAAATACATACAATCAGCAACGCTGAATGGCAAACTGCTCAATTCACTTTCTTTCAGCCATGCAGAACTGTTAAACGGTGGAACGCTTGTGCTGGAAATGGGTGAAGAAACCAATAAAAAATGGGATATCAGGTATTAAATGAACCGGCAATTCGCGGTTCAACTGAAAAGAGTTTAGCAGTATGGAAAGGGATCGGGAGAATAAGTGAATGACTTTATAAAAATAACAAGATACATCACCGGCAAAATAAGGAAAAAAATTATGGCTATTGCTCAGCGAATTTTAATGAAGGCATTCCTTTTAACTGCAGTTTTCAATACTGGTTTGTATGCACAAACATCAAAAACATCCAGGTCGAATCTTGATTACATAGATCCTACAATCGGGAATGTGGCACCACTACTAAACACCAACAGACCGATGGCGCACCTTCCCAACCAGATGGTTAGGATGTTTCCAAAAAGGCAGGATCATCTGGATATGCAGATAACTGATTTTCCACTGCTTTCCCTCAATATGATTACCCCGCAAATGGTTTTCGCCGTAAAACCTTCTACCGGTGAAGTGGCAGACACAGGTTGGTACAGGCGGTTAAATTACGATCATGATTTCGAAATAACCCGCCCCTGGTATTATGCAGTATCCTTGCCCGATGATAAAGTACTTACCGAATACTCCGCCGGTGAAAGAACCGGTATCTACCGCTTTACCTTTCCAAAAGGCGTTCAGAAAAATGTATTGCTTTCTCATTATTATCCCAATGGAAAATATGATTTCAGTAATGGAAACACCCTTGTAGGAACCGAGTTTGTTGAAGATGCCATTCACGAACAAAAAGGAGTGGCTTATGTATATGGAGAGTTTACCGGAAAGCCTCAAACAGCAAAGAAAGAAGGAGAGAAAGATTGGGGTAAGTATACAGTTAGTGGCAGGCCTGTAAAGCCAACGAAGATGGATGGCGAAAGAGCCTGGGTTAGCTACCCTTCTGATGCTCCATCGGTTGTTGAATTCCGTTATGCTATTTCATTCATCAGCCAGGAGCAGGCCAGGAACAATTTTGAAAAGGAACTTAAAGGAATCACCTTCGATCAATTGAAAAATAAAGGACGGTCAGCGTGGGAAAAAGTGATAGGTCAAATAAAAGTTGAAGGCGGTACCGAAGCTCAAAAAAGAACTTTTTATACCGCACTCTACCGGTGCTATGCAAGAATGGTAGATATAAGCGAAGATGGAAAATACTTCAGTGGCTATGATAAAAAAGTTCATGAAAATAAAAGACCTTTCTATACCGATGATTATACGTGGGGCAATTATCTGGCGCTTCACCCGCTTCGCACCATCCTCGATCCGAAACGGGAGGCAGATATACTTCAGTCATATGTTTCGATGTACGAACAAAGCGGTTGGATGCCGGAATATCCAAAACATTTCGGAGACCGGCCTGGTATGTTCGGTTTTAAATCGTCTGTCATGTTCCTGGATGCCTACCGCAAGGGCATAAGAAATTTTGATGTCCGCAAGGCTTTTGAGGGAATGTTGAAAAATGCGGAAAAATCAACCATGCTGCCTTTCAGAAATGGTCTTGCTGCAGGCCTGGAATCATTTTATAAGGAGAAAGGATATTATCCCGGCCTTCCACCCGGAGTAGCCGAAACAGATTCTTTTGCTGTATTGAAACGGGGTCAAAAAAGGTCATCAGTAGCCATTACACTGGGAGATAGCTACGATAGTTGGGCTTTAAGCGAGCTGGCAAAAGACCTTGGTACAACGGATATCCATCAGCGTTATGCACCCCGTGCACAGAATTACAAAAACCTGTGGTGGGATAAGTACAATATGTTTATGCCAAAGGATGCAAATGGTAAATGGATTGAAATTGATCCAAAATTTGATGGTGGTGAGAACGGGTTTGATTATTACAATGAAAACAATGGATGGAGTTACATATGGAACGTTCAGCAGGATATTAAAGGGCTAAGTGAACTGTTAGGAGGGCCTGAAAAAATGGAACAAAGGCTTGACCAGCTTTTTCGCGAAGGACTTGATCGAAGCAGGCCGGAGTTTTTTGAAAAATTTCCTAATCAAACCGGCTTAATAGGACAGTTCGCCATCGGTAACCAGGTTACCTTCTTTATTCCCTATTTGTTTAATTATACAAATTCTCCCTGGAAAACACAAAAATATACCCGACTTATTCTCGACACTTATTTCAAGGATAATATTTTCGGGGTTCCCGGCGATGAGGACGGAGGTTCTATGTCTTCCTTCGTTGTATTTTCAGCAATGGGATTCTTTCCGGTCACCCCGGGAATTCCTAATTATTCTATCACAAGTCCCTTGTTCAGTAAAGTGAGCATAGACCTTCCAAACGGTAAAAATTTTACGCTTCTTGCTAAAAATCTTTCCCTCACCAAAAAGTACATACAATCCGCTACCCTCAACGGAAGGGTTTTGCGTTCACTTTCTTTTTCACACGAAGAACTGACGAAAGGAGGTATTCTATCATTGGAAATGGGTGAAAAAACATCCAAAGAATGGGAAATAAAATATTAACGCTTACAATTTAAATGATATAGATAACAAGAGGTAAACTAAATGAAAAACGAATCAGCTATGAAAAATTACCGATTTACCGGGTGCCTTTTAATATTGCCAGCATTAATATACATGTGCAGTATACAGGCGCAAACGATTAAAAGGTCAAATGTACCGCCGCCCACCTTTGAGGTTACCGGAAGTATCTATCCATGGGAAGTACATGACGAAGGCATAGATCTTATTC
>JBBJOD010000263.1:0-7254 GCA_037721715.1 Chitinophagaceae bacterium
CAAATCATTGTCTCTCCATTTTGGCCTTACTTTTACAAATAATTCCAGGAATACTTTCTGCCCGATGAATTTTTCTATTTCCATCCGCGAATCAGTACCCAGTTGCCTGATCATCTTACCTCCTTCGCCCAGTATAATACCCTTTTGTGTTTCCCTTTGAACAATGATCTCAGCCCTGATTTTCACCAGCGTTTGTTTCTCCTTATATTCCTGTACAATAACGGTGGTATGGTATGGAATTTCATCCTGGAACAATTGGTAAATTCTTTCCCTGATCAGTTCACCCACAAAAAACCGGGTTGAAAGGTCACTGATGTTATCTTCTTCAAAAAATGGCTGACCTTCAGGAATGTATTTCAAGATGGCATCCATTAATTGTTCTATATTCTTCCTGGCGAGTGCAGATATAGGAACAACTTCTTTGCAATAAGTTTTGGCTGCAAAAAAATCGATCGTCTCTTTTACCCTGGCCTGGTTGGTAGCGTCAATTTTATTAACCACCACTATGGCAGGAACTTTCAAATGCAGCGCAGCAAAGATGGCATCGCATTCTTCCAGGTTTTCAAAAATATCAACCATCAACAGGGCGAGGTCTGCATCCTCCAGCGCACTGCGAACCGCCTGCATCATTTTCTCGTGCAGTTTGTATTTTGGTTCAATGATCCCTGGGGTATCAGAGAATATAAGCTGGTATTCCTTTTCTGTCAGGATACCTTTTATGCGGTGCCTGGTCGTTTGTACTTTATGAGATACAATCGCCAGTTTCTCTCCCATTAATGAATTGAGCAGTGTACTCTTACCTGCATTCGGTTTGCCAAATATGTTTACAAATCCTGCCTTCATTTGAATTTATTCACTGAAACGATTACTAAAAAGTAGGCGAAGGTAAGAAAAATATAGGGGCTGCGCGCAATGCTATACATGCGGTACGCCATGGAAAGCAACATAAAGGACCTGCCAGATGATAGTACCAGGTAACTTGCATCGAAGCTAGTCAACGCCTAAATTGATATAGAAAAGCAGTATGTTTTTGAGGTTGCCTCTCGTTAAATTAACAACATGGTTTAGAAACTGAAACCAATTGCCAATTGTGCTGAAGGTGCAATTAAAGTCGGAGCAAAGGCCCATACATTGTGAGAAGGCGGATCTATAAATATCTGTGGGCCAGCGCCTACTTTAAAATAGAAAGTCTTATCGGAACGCTGGTAGCGGTAACCAAGGCCTGGCTTGATATAGAGTTGTTTATCAAGATCTTCGTCCATTTTAGAGAAAGAATGCTTTTCAAAATAAGGTATCATTGCAAGGCTTACTCCAAAATGATGTGTTTTACCAGCAGTAAACGCGCTAAGAGAAAAAGGGAAAGAAAAATTTTTGTATCCCATGGCATAACCCGCGCTATAACTATAATTAATTGTAGCACCAAAAAAGAACACCCTTTCACAATTGATTGAATATTTGTTTCCAATACCTGCCACCTGTACATACACTGAGTTACTCTTTCTGATTGCCCGGGTGGTATCTGCACTACTTCCTTTCAGTATAGAAATGAGTATTGCCAGAACAAGAAGTAAACTAATTTTCATACCATATACTATCTGGCTCGCATGAAGTTCGGCTGTTACCGTATCGTTGTTGGGAGTGCTATAAATTTTCATAGGTATGGTGTATCGAATGCTACATACATGCCATGTTAAAAGACTATGATTGTTAATGACTTACATTACAAGATCGCCTACAAATTTCCCAGGCAGGGAGTGTTTTCTATCTTTAGGATTTTATATACCAGGCAGGAACAATTGAACCAAGTTGCAGAAATAGGCAGGCAAACATTAAACTTTAGGAATACTGCCCCTGCTTTTAGTAGGCGGTTCTGAGCGTTTTCTCCCCGAATACTGTCAAGAATATAATTTTTAAATCGAGCAGGGGAGTCCAGTTAGCTATATACCAGAGGTCGTGTGTCGTGCGGCTGCTTTTTTGTAATTCAGTATCGGTAGGTCCTCTCCATCCATTCACTTGAGCCCAACCAGTAATTCCCGGTTTAAGGTAGTGGCGAATCATGTAATGATCCACTTCTTGTTGCATGACGTTGTCAAGGAATATACGGTGAGGACGAGGACCCACCACGCTCATATTACCCTGCAATACATTTAAAAATTGCGGCAGTTCGTCCAGGCTATACTTCCTGATGAAGCGTCCAACCCGGGTGATGCGCTCATCGTTTATGCTTGTTGATATTCTGCCACCGGATGCAACATCATTTACAAACATACTTCTGAACTTGAACAATTTAAATGAACGGCCGCCCTGTCCCATTCGAATGGGGCAATAAAGAACGGGCCCTTTTGACTCCAATTTAATAACCAGGGCAAGCGTAAGGAATAGCGGAGTGAGCATAATTAATACCACAAACGAAAAAACCAGGTCAAACACCTGCTTTAGCAATGCAAGCCGAAGCCTGTCCAGTGAAATTTCGCGAATATTTATTATGGGTATGTCTCCATAATTCGTTGCCTTATAGTTGGCGCCCAGCAGCCGGGTGTAATCAGGAATCAACCTTACCCGGATTCCATAATAATCGACTTTATCTACCAGGTACTGAATTTTTTCATTCAGGTGGGTAGGCAAAGCAATAATGACTTCATCAAGCTTTGTGATCTTCAACACCTCTTCAATACTTGAAACCGGGCCTAAAATTCTTTCCTGCAATAGTTTGTCTTTCTGATTGTCATCCAGGAAGCCAACGATTTTGTACCCCAGGTCCGGGGCACTTGAAAAATATTGATCGAGGTGTACTCCCATTCGTCCCGCCCCTATGATCAATGCTTTCCTTATGTTCTTGCCCTTGCGTCGTAACTTTTTAACGAAGAAATAAACCAGGTAATTAACTAATAATTCAGATACTGGAAAAGTAGCCATAAAACATGCGAAATGAACCCGTTCATAAACCGGCACTCCTAATAAAATATACAAGAAAGATATAACGGCAATGAATTCTACATGATTTTTTAAATGATTTCTTACCCGGAATTTTAAGGTATTATGCAGGTGAAGGAAATAAACTTTATTGCGCGAACTTAAGTAAACCCATATAAGGGATAAAGTAACCAGGAAAAGGTAGTCCTGGCTAACGAAGTTATCACCAAGAAAAATTAGATTTATGATTGTGAAAACAAGGAAGAGGGTAAAGAGGTCTGTTATGGCGTATAGCAGCTTCAGTCGTTTGTCAGAACGAATCATAGGATAGGGTTTTGCCAGGATAATTGTCTTCCAGCAACAATAATTATAATAACGAACAATCGATGCAAATAGTCTGCATTTTTTTATTTGGAAAAACAGGTATGTTAATCAAAAGACTATTAAACGATTTCACTTATTGATCGGGATACTCTGCTGCGCGACAAGAAAGCGGAAAGAAAGTGACCTGCGTTTTTTATGATGAATCCTAACGCTTTGTAATATTTGGGCCATAATCTCCTTGGCTCCTTTATAAGCCTGTATAACCACCGGAAACCTAAGTTTTTTAACCACTCGGGGCTTAGTAAAGAATCATCTGCCAGGTATAGAAAAACGCCTCCTACCCCAAGAAGCAAAGATTTATCTAACTGGGTGTAAAAATGATGCATCAGGTAATCCTGTTTCGGACTGCTGATTCCTATCCATACCAAGTCCGGCTTTAGTTTGTTGATGGCATAAATATCTTCGGCTACTACAGCACTGTCTTTTAGATCTTCCATTTTTAAATAAGGCGGAGCTTTAAATCCCAGAATTTTTGCTGCAGGAAACTTAATTGTTAAGTTCTTTTTTATTTTTTGAATAACCTTGTCATCAGCACCGTAGAAATAGTGGCTCATGCCTGTATTCAGTAAACTGGTGCATAGGTGAAGCCCGGATACCGTTGTCACTTCTTTGTGACCTTGTAAACGTGCAAACCATTGCAATGGTTTGCCATCTGGCATTACCATACATGCCTGAGCAAGTATTGCATTTAAGCCAACGTCCTTACTTGCCTGTGAAACTACAAAGGTGTCTGCAAAGCATACATACCCCGGTAAAGGGTAATTGCGTGCACTAATTTGTTTCACTGCATTTTTAAAACCGATAACCGAAATGCCAACAGAAAGGAATTTGAACCGCCTACTCATAACCCTCCATTTTTTTTACAAAAACCGCGGGGTTACCTGCCCATATCTCATTATCGGGAACGTTTCGGCTTACTACACTTCCTGCGCCGATAACAGCATTCCTGCCAATAGTAACGCCCTTTAAAATTATGGAACAACCGCCTATGAAAGCGGATTTCCCGATATGTATCGGCTTTGTAACAAATTGCTCTCTCGGATGTGTTTTTCTTAGCTCCGGATCGATGGGATGGAAATCACCGTCCCATATCTTACAACTTCCGCCAATCATTACGTAGTCGTCAATGATGATACTGTTGTTACAATAGAATGCAGTATTCGAAAGAGAAACATGATCACCCAATAGTATAGACGCGCCCTTTTTTATTACGAAACTTGTGCGACTGTCACCTCCAATTACGTTGGCATACCTGCTGGAATTTATCCTTACGTTTCGCCCTATCTTGAATACTCCCTGGTTCCTGACAGTCATCAACCCAAATATTTTAAAATCATGGAACACTACACCGTTATATTTCAACAGCAGCAAATTAAATGGCCAGAAAATATAGTGCAATATGCTTTTCACAGGCTTACAGTTTTAAACAGATGCAGCATATTTGTTTTGAAAATATCTGATGTAAAATTTTCCAGGTACCATTTTCGGCCTTCGCATCCCATCCTTTTTCTAAGGGCAGGGTTGCTGATCAGGAGTTTCAGTTTATCCACCAATTCTTCTGTATTTTCTGTTTCTATCAGAAAGCCTGTTTTGTTATGCTTTACCATCTCCGGGATGGCGACATACCTGGTAGCGATAACCGGAATTTTGAACATCATTGCTTCGAGAATTACATTGCCCCAGGTTTCGTGTTTGTAGAAAGTAGGGAACAGGAGAATGTCCATATTTGCCAGCAAAGAATATTTCTCATCATTGTAAAGCGGACCTACGTGTCCCAGGCTTGATTGAAGGCGATTGCTTTCGATAAAATCGTAGAATTGAAGCCTTATTGATTCGCTTTCCCAATTCCCGATGAAATTCCACTTGATTTTCAAATCCTTACAATCACCAGCTGAACAGATTTGCAAGATAGCATCTGTAACCGTAAACAATCCCTTGCCAGCCATAAGGTTCGAAAGAAAAATAATGTTCAATTCCTTTGAAGTGCTATGAAACCTGCCTTGTACCTGTTCCTTATGCCGATAATAATAATCAGGCCATCCGTTAGGTATATAGAAAAGTTTTTTATAGGTATAGTTTTCAATGTCGAATGAATTTAATGCAGAGTGCTGAACCAGGTACGATTTTCTAAAAATGAAGCTCGTTAATAACCTCGCCGTACCTTTTTTATGGCGAAATCCCAGGCCACGCAAATGAAGAATACATGTCTTCTTAAGTACAAGTAGCAGAAGGATAAAAAACAGGTGCCTGTAAAATGCAAAACCTTCGACAGACATTACCAGGTAGGCTACCTGGTATTCCCTTTTTAAAGAGAAAATTTTCTTGACGATATTAAAAGCCGACATTAATTTACTGCAACTTAATTTTCCCAACGCCTTTAAATCTGCACCACTATTTATTCTCAAATGAATGAAATCGATGTTTTTTTCAGTAAGCGTATCCACCAGGTACTGGTTCATGATGGTGGTTCCCTGGTAGGGAGGAGGTATATTAAGTATTAACAGCAAACTCATAAACTAGTGAACAATTTTATGTAAGAGATACTTTACCAGGATAGTGCAGGTATTCGATATAAAAGCAACCGGTAAAAAAAACAACGGAACATGGTTCTTTATCAGAACCAGGTTCGTGTACAAATGCCGTTTTGCATACCTGTTCGAAAAAGACGAAAGAAATGTAAGCAATGATTCTTTTTTATAAATGTCCCCACTTCCTGTAGAATTTGAAGGTGTATACAGGATCATTCTTTCAGACACATGCATTCTAATTCCCTTTTTATATGCCTTCAATGTGAAGTCCACATCAGAGGCATATTGCGGAAACCGTTTCTCATCTAATAACCCAATTTCGCTAAACACCGATGCGGGCACCAGTGCACCCCTTGCAGGCAGGTAAACGGAAGGCAGGATCTTTCCCCGTTTTACTTCTTTGTATAAAGAAAACGTTTTATGATAACGTGTATAGCGGAATAAGATTCGATTCAGGCTTTTGGCGCCGGAAAAAAACACCCTGTGAGGTGTTTCATAACTAAGGTTTACTGAACCAATAATAGCCCGATTGTGCAATTTAATTTCACTGATCACGACAGACAAGTAATTATGATCAAAATGGGTGTCATCATTTAACAACAAAATGTGGGATGTACCCTGTATCAATTCCCACATAATACCTTTATTGACCGACTTGGTCCACCACCAATTCCCCGGGCCAACAATAAGGTTGGTTGAAGGAAAACATTCTCTGACAGCATCTGCGGTACCGTCTGTAGAACCATCATCAACTACCGTCACTGAAAATTGTTGATAAGTTTGTTGCGCCAGTTGCTGCAGACAATGTAGCGTCACTTCCTTCCGATTGTAAACCACCATTACCACCGCCAATTTAATACCTTTCATCAGGCGTCAATTTGAAGGGAAGAAAAAAGAGTTGCAATACCATGAAAAGCGGAGTAAAAAGAACAGGGTTTGAAAACGAAATAAGAATGATTAGAATGAAATAAATAAAAGATCCCGAACCAGCACCTGAAAGTCCATTTACGATCAACTTACCCGACTTGAAAAGACTTAGCACCAACCACGAAAGTCCTATTAACCCCATTCGACCCACAAAAGTGCTAAGCCCGTTTGTAAAATTTAAATGTTCATATTTCAACCGGAAGCTCCCATCAGTATAACCCCTGCCAAAAAGAAAATTGTCCTGGATAGATTTTACATCTACCTGTAGACTCCCGAACCTGCCCAGGCTTTTAAAAGTATCGCCGTAGTTGGAAATGTTTTGTATCATTTCACCCTGGACACTGATTTCAGTCACTATCTTCTTGTAAAAGATAGGTGTGCAAAAGAAAACAATAGCTGTTACCATCGCGAATACCGGTATCATGAAATAATACATTGGCTTATATTGCCTTGACCTCGAAAGCCTTGCTTTTCTTGACAGGTAGAAAAAAATCACAACCAA
>JBBJOD010000264.1:0-7225 GCA_037721715.1 Chitinophagaceae bacterium
GCAGCAGCCCGCCTTCAGTACCCAAAGCATATGGCGGGCGCTGGGGTTGTGCAAGATCGTTCAGGTGAGTTTTCAGGTTGTACTTATGTATCGCCGTTAGATGGCTTTTCACTTTTTGAGTGTCAATAAAATCGGTAAGTCCGCACATACTTCCGATCCAGCAGCCTAAAACTCCATCGCTCAGGCATCCAAGGCCATACTGGTATTTGGGGCCTTCTTTTAACAAGATGGCTTTCGCCTCTTCAGAATATTCACCCCCAAATGATTTTACAGAAACAGGATCCGGGGCATTAAGGTTTTTGAATTCGATTTGCTGGAAGAAATACTCCCCATTGAACAATTTGCTTTCCAGGTAAAGCTTTCCCTTCGTATATAGGTCCTGGTAAGTATCGGTTTGTTTTTTTAGGTACTTTCCCATTTCCACCGTTGCTCTCAGTGCTCCTAGGTAAAAGCTGGTGCACATGCCATCGGCGCCCCAAAATTCAATATCATACGTATTGTGATGCGGTTCTTCTACAACACCTTTCTTCTTCGGATCCCAGGTATTTATACAGTACTCCATGCTTTTTACCACCATCGGGTAAATCTTCCTCATCCATGCTGAGTCGCCGCTGATGCGCCAGTCGCGGTGAACTTTCATGATACCACCCAGCTGCCCGTCAGCTGCCGAATGAAAGTCATGTTTCAGTGGGCTGATAGGCATATTTGCGCGAAAAACCTGGTGCCCTTCGTTGTTTTGATTTTCACAGAACTCTGTGTTGCGCAAGGTTTTTTCCAGACGGGGGAACAGGTGAGGGATTGCCTGTGCATAGTTCCAAACATGCGTGCATGATCCATGGCAACATCCACTGCTGTCGCCACAACCTTCCCAACACCACAATCGTCCGTCGTACTGGCGCAGCACAGTGGGAGATTTTATAATGGTGAGGTTTGCGGCTACTGCCTCCATCACTTCTGCGGGAAGTGTGCTTGCGTAGAACGAATTTGTAAAGAGTTTCGATTTTTTTTCCAGGTCTTCATAATGCAACTTCCAATATGCTGATACTTCTGTAATGTCTTTGAATTTACTGCTGTACCATGGCTTGTAATTGGATGAAGAAGAATTTTTGCCAGCGGCTTCGCCCAGGTTCTCCGGTCCTGCACAGCATCCCGATGCAGGGTCGCAATCTTTCTTTTCATTGGGCATCGCTTCACCCATATGCATATCGCTTTGCGGAACATACCATACCATCATCAGCCGTATGGTTTTTGAAGCGCCGGGAAGCAGGGAGAATGGAACATACAGGGAAGCGCCCGGTGCATTTTTATCAACAGGATCTACAGGTTTAACACCTCCGTCCCTTACGTTATTCCAGGCCATGGTTAGAGGATCCCACCAACCACCCCGAAACCAGCAATAGTCTACTACGGTATTTTCCTGGTTAGTAAAAATTGCATAATCGCCTTTCAGATAGGGTTTCGCCGCAGCTTCATCCTGAGACAATACAAAGCCGTTCTTCATCTTGCCAATAGTATTAACGGCTTCCTTATCCGTCGCCATGAAATTTTTTGCATTGTAAGAAAATACTGTCTCCAGTGTTTTTGTGCCAGTGTTTACAAACCGGTATTCCAATGCACCGGCAGGCAGGCTCGAATTGTCTTCGTCTGTAGGAATGAAAGGGCTCCACCCGGTTATTTTAACCGAAAGTGGCAGGTCTGGATCTTTCAAGTTTATATGGCAATAAGGAAATGCAGTAGTAAACTCCGCTTCTTTAAAACGAGGCAGGCCAAAAGTGGAGCCCGATGCGCCATTGCCCGTGCCTTTTTGCCCAAATAATTTCCATGAAGGAACTGGCCCTTCGATAACTTTTACGCCATTCTTTATTCCCTTTAAATGGATGGCGGCAAACATCCCGGGTTCATTAAAAATATCAGGTTTATTGCGAACGCTCATATGCGATATTGCACCGGAGCCTTCAAGGCAAAACATGCCTGCACCGATGCCACCAATAGGAAACGCGATCCTGTTCAGGTATTCGGCCTTATAGGTTGTATTGAAATTTCTTTTGAATGAAATGTCTTTTTGTTCTACGTCATAACCCGCCGTATTTTCAGCCGGTTTACTGCCTGCCGTGATGTGATGAATCGGAACAGCAGCGCCAATGCCGCCCAAAGTCATTGCCTTTAAGAAAGAACGGCGTTTGGTTTTTCCAGGCATTGATGTAATGTTTGAAATGAAGTTAGTATTTGTAATTCAAATGGCAACAGTGAAAAGCAGTAGTCTCCAGTCAGCTTTGGTTACCTGCGGTAATTGTAAGGACAGGCCTGGCTGGTCGCAATTTGCAGGCAGCTATTCGGATTGGCTAAGACCGGAAAGGTGTTCCCTTTAGGCAACACCTTTCCGGTCTTAGGAACTTTTTACCGTTAGCAGGTAAGCGATCAGGGAATTGAAATCTTCCGGAGAAATGATCGTCCTGAACTGGTCTGGCATCAACGTATACTTTGAAGCGGTTCGCTCGGCAATATCCTTTTTTGACACTGTAAACTCCTGGCCGGCAACGTTGGCAAATACCATCAGCGCACCCTCATCGCGCCGGTATAAACCAGACAACATTTTTCCATCTTTCAGTTTAATGGTGTAATTGCGGAACGATTCTGAAACATTTCGATTAGGGTCCAGTATTTTTTCAACAAGTGAAGTGACTCCCCATTTACCTACGCCATCCAGCTGTGGCCCGATGGTGCCACCTTCCTGGGAAATACTGTGACAGGTGGCGCAGTTTTTCAGGAAAACCGAACGCCCGGTTGCCGATGAAGGTATCGGTTTAGCTCCGTGGTAATCTGTTATCCGCCCTGCAATAAAACTCTGCCGTTCTTTGTCTATATTTTCCAGGTTAGCCGTTAGTTCTTTCCATTCCGATTTCTGCTGACTGGTAATGTGCATCATCATTCTCTCTTCGGTTTTAGGTTGTATCAGCATTCGTGGAAATATTTCTCCCTTTCTTACCTTTTTGAAAATGGTATTGATTCCTTCCGGCGAATCTGCGAGCGACATTACTACCAGCTGCTGCATGTCAGGTGGAATGTTACTCAGTTCTGCCAACATCGTTTTACCAACTGATCCGGGAAATTCGGCCAAAACACCTAACACCCTTTTCCTGAAATCATCTGTTGAGGTTTTATTGTCAAAGACTGCCTTTGTAACAGCAATGTTTTTTTGAGGGTCTATTTTCAACAGCGCCCTCAGGGCTGCTGTTCTGAGATCAATATGTATCGCACTGTCTTTTAATTTCGGAATTAACTTGTCTTGCAGGGAGGCCAGCTTGTAATTTCCCGCAAGGTCCATTGCAAATTTCTGGCGGTCTCGCATCTTTGTTTCCCTGTCGGGTTGATCTGCGCCTGACTTAACCGGGCCATCCTGGTAAATCAATTGCATGGCGAGTGCTTTACCCCACTGCTGCATGCGCGCGTTTTCCTTTGCTCCCCGCCTGGCAAATCCTTCCTGTAATTGTTTGAATACTGCATATTCGGCATCCACGTCACCGGCCACCAGCTCCGTGGCAGTGCTCACTACCGCGCCCATTTGATCGTTCGGTATAAATCGCGCAATATGCATGAACGCTTTTGGCAGCTTGTCTTTTTCCAGGTTCTTGTTCCTGACATAATTGTATAAAAGCTTGCCTGAAGCCGGTGTCTGTACACCAGCTAACACAGTCACCAAAACAGCTGCATCTTCCGGCTTCCATTCTTTCTGTACCACCTGGTTCATCAGCATTTCGTTTCTAAGCAGGTTTCTTAATACCAGCCTGGCAGTATAAATCATGTGCGAATCAGATTCCGGCGTTCTTTGCCGCAGTGCAATCAACGATTCAACTGTTTTCATATTCATAAACTTTACCATCAATTCTACCGCAGCACGCTTAACATGTGGGTCCACATCATTGAGCGCATTTGTTACCGGCGTATAGCCAAATGCGTTAGAGTCGCTTTGCTCGGCCAATACACGCATGGTATGTAATCGTATGGCTGGCACACTGTGCGCAGCTGCCCTGGTGATGATATCGCCGGTCAACGAATTCAGGCGCTGCAATATCCACAAACCATGGATGTATTCAGATACGCTGGTTTCTTTTTTATTCAGTAAGTTCTTGACCGGTTCGATGGCCGGCTGACTGATGCGTTCTACCAGCTGGTCAGCAGCCATTAGCCTGACAGCCAGGTTTGGTGATTTAAGCGCCGTCAACAGTTTTTCCATGTTTGCCGCAGCCAGGTTTTCCGGTTTGTTTACTTCCCCTTTATACGAAATACGCCAGATCCTTCCACGTACCCGGTCTCTTTTCGGGTGATCAAGCGATACTTCGTAGTGCCCTATAATGCTGTTGTAAAAATCAGCGATATACAGCGCCCCATCAGGACCCATTTTCACATCAACCGGCCTGAACCAGGGGTCGCCGCTTAAAATAAAATCTTCTTCCTTCTTACCTACCGGGCTCGAACCTTTCCACGCAAATGAATTACGGTACACTCTCGAGGCAACAACATCTCCTATGAAAAAATTTTTCCGGTAATCGGCCGGATACCTGTTATCCGCGTAATAAGCGATGCCTGCAAGTGCCGTTGCCTCATTCTCAAGAGGCTTCATATCCGGTGCAAAACCCATTTGTTCTTCCTTGCCCCACTGGGTATAATCGGCACCCCTGATCAACTGGTACAATGGCGACGTATGGCAATCGGTTGAATACAGGTACCCCAGTTCGTCGTAAGCAAGCCCGAAAGGATTGATCCTGCCGAAGGTGGTATTCTCTACCCGGCTTCCATCGCGTTTAAAGCGAAACGTGTTACCCGATACCATATGAATGGAATCACCGTCCGCACCTGCTACAGCAGATTGGTTCGTGAAGCCATGACAGGCATGAACCCAGCCATCGTATCCAATAATAAAATTATTAACCATTCCATGTGTATCCTTATATTGAAAAGGACCTAACAACTTTTTCTGCGTATCTGCCTTACCGTCACCATCAGGGTCACTGTACTTATAAACGCTGGGAATACTGTAAGCAATCGCCCCGTCGTTGACCGGCATAATGCCAATGGGTATATTGAGGGTATCATCAAAACGCAGAAATTTATCCGCTTTGCCATCGTTGTCTGTGTCTTCTAATATAGTGAGCCGGTCTTTTCCCTTTCCCGGACTCGCTGCGAAGGGGTACTCAAAAGACTGTGTTACCCACAGGCGGCCCCTGGCATCAAAAGCAATGTTGATAGGTTTTCCTATATCTGGCTCAGAAGCATACAAGGTGATCTCGAACCCCGGTGGCAGTTTAAAACCTTGCCGCTCCTCTTCAGGTGTACGCGCATTGGTAGGCCTGATGTGCTCTTCAAATGCCGGTCCGCTGTAATCACTTTCTTCAGCGGTCTGGGAGGGAGCTTGCTTTGTTTTGTTATTGCAGGCGGTTTCACAGATCATACAAAACAATGCGGAAGCGATTAATAATTTTTTCATACGCAATTCTATTGAAACACAATTTAAGGCAATGGGATTACCTATAAAACTGGAAATGGAAACATATCAGTCACAGTCTAATAATTTTTTGGGAATCATACAAACTTAATTCATCACGCTAAACAAAACAACAACGCAGACTTACATCCAGCCTGCAAAGTAGCAATAGTACCCTACGTGTGTCGCTAAGCAAAGCTTCCCTCCACAGTGGCGGTGATTAGCATTTTCAGGGTTTTACCTATCTTCATAAATATTTGTGCTAATGAATTATTTAAGTTCTTTAAAAGCGTCTATCAATTTCAAGTTCAGTTTTCTGAAACGTTCATTTGGCAATCGGCATTTTAAGTTATTGGATGTTGGTTCAGGCAATCACTCGGCTTCCCGAATCCATGCGCTTTTTCCAAAAAGTG
The DNA here is from genome assembly GCA_037721715.1 of Chitinophagaceae bacterium. Classification (GTDB taxonomy): domain Bacteria; phylum Bacteroidota; class Bacteroidia; order Chitinophagales; family Chitinophagaceae; genus JADCRZ01. Next base: position 5,896 of record JBBJOD010000264.1, read on the forward strand.
ACTATTACGGGCTGGATATGACCAGGGATTATAACAACAGCCCGGAAGATTTCAAGGCAATGAAAGATTTTTACGAACTGGACCTTACTACCCTTGATTATTCCATCATTCCAGATGTTTTTTTTGACGGTATTTGGATGTCTCACGTCATCGAACATTTACGAAATGGCGATGAGGTTGTCCTGGCACTGTTGAAGAAATTGAAACCGGGCGGCTTTTTCTATATTGAATACCCTGGCGAGTGGAGTACCAAATTACCATCCATGCATGGAACCCTTAATTTCTACGACGATTCATCACATGTACGTATCTACTCTGTAAAAGAACTTACAAATGTATTCATCCGTGGCCACTGCACCGTTATAAAAAGCGGTACCAGGCGAAACTGGTATTATATCGCCGGTATGCCGGTACAGATAATAAAATCTTTTGTAAAAAGGAAGAAACTGGAAGCAAATGTGTTTTGGGACCTGCTGGGTTTTGCAGAATATTTATATGTAAGGAAAAAATAAATTGGTTTGCGTTACCTTTCTGTAACAATTACCCGGGATCAGCAATCATTGTTTTACCCTGGTACTAAAAACATGATAATATTTCGAAATCAGGTGCAATAAGTGGTCAATTGAAAAGATAAGCTTAAAATTGCCTTTTAAAATGACATTGATAACCACATCTGGAAGACTATGAAAAGAGTTGTAATTACAGGGTTAGGTGCCATAACACCATTGGGCAATAAAGTAAAGGAATTCTGGCAAAACATAGTGGCTGGTAATAATGGGGTTGCCCCTATCACAAAGTTTGACTCTTCTAAATTCAAGACGCGTTTTGCCTGTGAGGTGAAAGGGTTTATTCCGGAAGAATACATAGATAAAAAGGAACTAAGGAAATATGATCTGTTTGCACAATATTCCATTGCAGCCAGTGACCAGGCCATAACAGATGCGGGACTCGATTTCAAAACCATGGATGAAATTGATCGCTATGAAGTGGGTGTAATCTGGGCTACGGGCAATGGAGGAATGGGAACTTTTGAACAACAACTGAAAGAATTTTACCTGGGTGACGGTACACCGAGGTTCAGCCCGTACTTCATACCAAAAATGATTGTTGACATTGCCGCCGGAGCCATTTCCATACGCCATAAATTACATGGGCCCAACTACTGTACGGTTTCAGCCTGCGCCTCATCCAATACAGCCATTATAAGTGCATTCGACACCATCCGGATTGGCAAAGCATCCATTATGGTGGCGGGTGGTTCGGAGGCCGCCATTACTACTGCCTCCATCGGCGGCTTCAATGCTTCACAGGCATTATCAAAAAAAAATGA
>JBBJOD010000265.1:0-7215 GCA_037721715.1 Chitinophagaceae bacterium
TTTGTTAGTCAGCTTTTCTTTAATATTCGGTATCCTGCAGTATAAAAAACGAGAATCAACGGAAAAATTCCTCGCCTCGGTACTTAACACTTCGTTGAATGGCATCATCAGCTACAAAGCCATTCGTTCAAAAGACGGAGGCATCAACGATTTTAAAATAATATACGCCAACGATGAAATAGAATCGCATAATGGAAAAAAGCCCGCTGATATAATTGGCAAAAATTACAAGGATGTTTTTCCTTTAACCACTTCTAATGGCGATTTTGATCGACAAATGAAAGCGCTGGATAGCGGAGACGTAGATATTTTCGAGATTATGGACGATGACGAAAATAGGGAGGGCTGGTTTAAGGTAAAGTTGGCCAGGAATGGAGATGGGATAACTTCTTCATTTATTAATATCTCCGACATAAAAAAGTTTGAGAAGCAATTGAAGATTAAGATTTTACAATTAGAGCAGTCCAATCATGAATTAGAGCAATTTGCGTACGTGGCAAGTCATGACTTACAGGAACCACTCAGAAAGATCCAGACGTTCGCCGACCTCGTATTAAAAAGAAATAACGACAAATTTGACAAACCGACTTCTGAATACCTTCACAGGATCATTCAATCAGCCAACCGAATGTCGCGGCTCATTAACGATGTGCTTAATTATTCCAAGCTGGCCAAATCGGGTGAGTCCCTTGAAAATACTGATCTTAATCAACTCCTGGGCGATGTTCTTATTGACCTTGAATTAATGCTGGAACAAAAGAAAGGCCAGGTGCATGTTGAAACACTTCCCATTGTAGAAGCATATCCTTTGCAAATGACACAGCTACTGTACAACCTGCTAAATAATTCACTCAAATTTGTAAAGGAAGATATTCCACCGGTTGTTCAAATAAATTCAGTTCCCCTTTCCATTGAGCAGGTAAGGCGATTTCCCCAGCTTGATTCGAGGCTCACCTACATCGAAATACAAGTAAAAGACAATGGTATCGGATTCAGTCCTGAATACGCAAACCAAATATTTACTATTTTTAACAGGCTTCATACAGGCAGTAGTTATTCCGGTTCTGGAATTGGCCTGGCACTTTGCAAAAAAATTGCGGTCAACCATCACGGTGATATTTTCGCAACGGCTGCAGTTAACGAGGGCAGTACCTTCCATATCCTACTTCCTTTAAAACAACCGGAATTAAGCATCATTGATGTTTAGTAGGAACTATGCGGAATGCATTTTTATAACTGCATTTACAATGGCACTGCCTGTTGCCTGGAATGCCAGCTGGCATTTAAATGATCAAATGAATCTTTTTATCATGATTCATATTTTCTACATTTACCCAAAAGTTACGGATGGATGTAAAAATGGAGGCTGGCTGGAAAGAGGTATTAAAAGCTGAATTTAATAAAACCTATTTTCAACAGATTACTGTATTGCTTAAAGCTGAAAAATCGGCAGGCCAGGTGATGTATCCACCCGGAAACCTGATATTTAATGCTTTTGAGAAAACGCCGTTTGACAAACTAAAGGTAGTGTTGCTCGGCCAGGATCCTTACCATGGAAAGGGCCAGGCACATGGGTTAAGCTTTTCGGTAGCAGATGGCATCCAGCCTCCACCCTCATTGGTCAATATTTTTAAAGAATTACACCATGATATCGGACTTGCCTTCCCAGTCAGTGGCAATCTTACAAAATGGGCCGAACAGGGAGTGATGCTGTTAAATGCTTCCCTGACAGTTCGTGCAGCTGAACCACTCAGTCATTCCAGGATTGGCTGGACAAACTTCACAGATGCGGTAATTAAAAACGTTTCGGCTTTGAAAGAAAACATTGTTTTCCTGTTATGGGGTAAGTATGCCCAGGAGAAACAAATACTGATTGATGAAACAAAGCACCTGGTATTAAAGGCTGCCCATCCGTCGCCTTTTTCAGTAGACAAGGGCTTCTTCGGATGCAGGCATTTCTCCAAAACAAACGAACATCTAACCAGTCACGGCATTGATCCGATAGACTGGAAATTGTAGCAACTATCAGCTATCGGTTTCGGGAATGGAAAGGCGCCATGCCGGCATTTATCAGGGCGTATGAAAAACCGGGTGCAAATCACACGATATTTTAGCAAACTGATACAATCGAAGTAAGAACAACATGAGAATATTCAAAGAAATTTTTGGCAGGATCTGGGCTGCCTGGGGTATACTGCTGTTTGTTGTCACCATGCTTTTCTTCATGATCCCTTTTTTAATCATCAGGCTTTTACCAGAACCCCGGATGACACGGATCTTTATCGCTTTCTCAAAAGTATGGATGCAGATCTTTTTAAACGGGATATTCTGTCCGCTGACAGTAAAAGGAAAGGAAAATTTCCAGGAAGGCTGTAATTACATTGTGGTGTGCAATCATAATTCGTTGATGGATGTTCCGGTCTCCTGTCCTTTTATACCCGGTGGTAATAAAACGATTGCAAAGGAAGAAATGGCGAAAACACCGTTATTTGGCATGATGTACAAAATGGGAAGTGTGCTGGTAGACAGGAAAAGCGAAAAAAGCCGCCGGGAAAGCTATTTGAAAATGAAACAGGTCCTTCAGATCGGTTTACACATGAGCATCTATCCGGAAGGAACCAGGAATAAGACCAACGAACCGTTAAAATCGTTTCACGATGGTGCATTCAGGCTGGCCGTGGACACAGGCAAGCCAATTATACCTGCGCTTATATTCAACACAAAAAAAGTATTGCCGGTTAATAAAACTTTTTATGTGATACCACACCCGCTCGAAATGCATTTTTTGCAACCTGTGCAAGTCGGGAGTTATACCTCGGTTGAACTAAAAGATAAAGTGTTTGAAGTGATGATGAAGTATTATGTTGCACATCGGAGGTAAATGGCGTGGGGAATGATGATTATTCAAGGTGCACAAGTTGTTCAACTGGCATTGTTGATGTTGAACATGCCTCAGATTAACCCGATGGAACACTTGCTCCCAGGCCTCTGCGGACTTTGCGATTCTTCCTTTGTGTCGGCTGCGGTTAATTCTTCTAATACAGGTAGGCACAAGTCGTTCAAAAGGCATTGTTTTAGGCTCGATCATTACTGATGGGCCCGTTGGAACACTTGCGCAGGCCCTCCGCGGACCTTGCGATTCTTCCTTTGCGTCCTTAGCGGTTAATTCTTCTTATACAGGTATTCACAAAGCCAGTTCTAGCAATCCACCATTGACCATTCACCCTTCGCCTCCTAAATTCCTCCATAAAAATAACGGCTGCGGTTTACTTTGATGTCTCTTAACAACCCTGATTTAGGATTAATGGTGATATTAAAATACCGCACAGGCCCTACCGGTGTAACGTTGATGGACATCTGCCAGCAATGCATCTCCCGTGACAGGAACATTGTTAGCGACTGGATAGCGGCGGTTTTAAAATCATAGTAACTGTTCATACCCATTTTCCATTTGGGTGTCAGGTTAAAATCACCGTTGAAACTCACATTCGAATTTACTTCTGTTTTGAAACCGCTATAGTCAGCCATAAACACCCTTGAAAAATTAAGGGAGTAAGAGATATTTACAGACCAGGGAATGTCAAAATCGGCAAATTCCGCCGGGTTATTTCTTATATAATTCAGCTGGGACTGCTGCTCTTCCATTGTAATGGGCATCATACCCTGGTCTGCCTTCATCAGTGAGTCTGATCTTTTTTTGGACTCTTTCTCTTTACTGCGGAAAGAGGTTGAAATGGCAATATTACCATTGGTTATTCTGCCAAGGGAAAACTGGTCACCCTGCCAGGTATAACTATTGACCCTGTACCCCGTATTGTCAACTCCATAAGGATCGATGACTGCCCCTGCCGTAATATTTATCTTTTCAAATAACGTGCTGCGCAAGTATAGATTGAAGGGAGACAATTTAAAAGAGTCTGCCATGAGGTTATAACCACCATTGAAACCAAAACCATCAATTAGCTTCACCTTCCTGTCTCCCGCTTCAGCAGTGTCCGTCTTAGACCGGGTTTTCATTTCGAGGTTGTTATCGATTCCAAAACCAATCCCTCCAAATTTGCCTTCACTAAAAGCGCCGAAGATGCTGCCATCATAGGGCGAAAAACGGTAAGTTCTGCCTGTACTGTCGACCTGGGTGGAATAATAATCGGACTTTGCAAGATCCGGCTTGTAGTTGATGCTAAGCGAGGGCCTTACCACATGCCTGATGGCTTTTACCTGGCTGTTTTTACCAAAACCGAAGGTCCCGAACAAAGCGGTATTGATGCCAAGGCTGAACGAGATATCACGAGAAGTGAAAAAGCCACGATCGATGACAGTGTCCACTTTTTTCCCATTCCATTCCCGTAAAAATTTGCGTGCATACCATTTTTCCTGGTAGCTAATGCCTGGAGCAATCTGTAAGGGCCCCAACGCAGGAAGTGACAGAGTTATAGGTATATTATGAGAAGCTCCCCACTGGAAAGTATCGATCAACTGGCGGAAACTGAAAAGCGAATCGTAAAATGACGCCTGGGTGCCGATATTGGAATTTAATCCAACACCCAGCTTTTCATACCACTTTGGCTCTCCAATAAATTCTTTACGCTGGAAAGGATAGATGGTAGTGGCAGCAAAAGTAATATTCGGTAAACTCAGGTTTACCAGCCTGGTATTGTTATTCTGGTTATGGTTGGCACTAACACTCAGGTTGTATTTGTTATCCCAATTTTTTGAGTAGTTGATGGAAGAGCTTAGCTGGTTCTGGAAGTTCTGGGTCGGGTTGTTGGTAACATAGCGGTTGAACTTGGTAGAGCCTGCATTTACATTGGCCGAAAAGCTCGTCCCCGGACGAGCTTTACTGTCTACGCTATGGCTCCAGTAAATATTAAAGCTTTTGTTTGTTTCATATTCTTTAATGCCTGCATCGCTCAAGAAGCGCGTGTTCTGGTACGCAAAATTAAACTGGCCCTGGTACCGGTACCGCTTTCGATAGGTCGGTGTTAGATTTAAGCGGTAACCTCCATATGAGTAAACATCAGTACGAAAAGTAACGTCTAAATTATCACTTAGCACTTTATAATATCCAAGCCCTTCCAGGCCGATCCCAAATTGCTCGTTGGCTGTGAACTGTGGAGGCAGCAGCCCCGAGTGTCGTCCCTGAGACAACGGGAAAAATCCAAATGGAATATAAACAGGAACAGGCACCCCTTCAAACTCTGGATGTATAGGGCCGGAAATGGCCAGCTTTTTATTAACCAGCTTTAATTTTGGCGTAATGAAAGCAAAGTGCGGCGTATCGTAATTACAGGTGGTGAACCTTCCGCGCAAAGCAAAGTATTCGTTCTCCGAGATCTTTTTTATTCTTTCACCATATACAAACATTTCACCCTGGGTGGTATAAGTACTGCTGGTAATTCCCTTTTGAGTTTTGAAATTGTAGGTGATGGAGTCACTATCCATATTATTTTCACCTTGTATAAATTTCGGCCTACCAACCATATTGCCGACCGTATCCAGTGAATACTTGGCAATTATCAGCCGCCTCTCCTGGTCTAGTTCAATTTCATAAGCGCTTAGGTCAATGTCTTTGTATTTGGTGCTCGCCTTGTTATACAATTTTATTTTTTTCGTGGTTACATCCAGCACCATAGAATCTGAAGCGGCGTAATTCACAGGGGCATCCAGCGAATCTTTTGAAACTTTTATATTAAGTGTATCTACTTGCTGAAACGGGTTTGCGCCTGTATCTTTAGCATTAATAGGAATTGTATCAGGTGCAGGAACCTTTTTCAATGGAACAGTATCGGTGCCAGCTGTTAACGACTTGTAAAATAAATTTTTATTGGTATAATTACCAGAGGCTAACAGCGTTATAGAAGATATTAACACTGTCGCAATCCACGCCACATTAAATTTTAGGCTAACTTTACGTCCGGTATCCATAATTTGCGTTGGAACAAAAATAGTGATTCGGTCATTAAGATTATGTGAAGATTGATCGTAACCCATTAAACTTGTTTTAGAATGATTAAAAAGCTGTTGTTTCTGTCTGGCATGTTTCTTACAAACATCAGTTTCCTATCACCTACTGTTCTCCCTCTGTCTAATAAGGCAAAACCAGTATTAAAAACAATCATCATTGATGCAGGTCATGGAGGAAAGGACCCCGGAGCGCAGGGATTGAGATCAACCGAAGCAGAGGTAGCGTTAGCCGTGAGCATTAAACTCGGTAAATCTATCCAAAGAGAATATCCCGATATTAAAATTGTTTATACCCGCACTACAGATGTATTACCCGGCAATGCATTCAACAAGGACCAGGCATTAAAAATCAGGGCGAATATGGCCAATGAGGCAAGAGGTGATCTTTTCATAAGCATTCATTGCAATGCCGTTAGAAAAGCGGGTGGCTGGTATGAGAAGCGATTGGTTGGCTCAAGGCCCAAAGTGGTTTATATTGGTAAGGGCAAAAAAAGGAAAAAGAAATTGATACGCGAACCAATATACGAATCGTATTACGTAGAAAATAAAACAAAAGGTACAGAAACCTATATATGGGCCGCTGACCGAAGCGACGCCAAAAGCTCTTATATCAGTGCTGAAGATTCAGGGGAGAATGTTGAAGATTCATTGAATATACTGGACCTTAATTCACCGGAAGCAAAGATCAGGGCTCAGTTGTATACTAAATTTTATTTCCGTAACAGTTATACTTTCGCAAAATATGTGGAAGACGGATTTCAGAAATCGGGCCGCGTTTCGAGAGGGGGGGTGAAACAAAGAAACGATAAAGGCATTTGGGTGTTGCAGGCAACAGGAATGCCAAGTGTTTTGGTAGAGATTGGTTTTATCACTAATAAAGATGAAGAGGAATATTTAAACAGCGTAGATGGGCAGGACGAAGTGGTCAACAATGTTATGAACGCCTTGACTAAATACAAACAGGAAATCGAATCGTCAAAGTCAAGCCCCGCGGTAGTAACTGCCCCTCTTGCCGGAAACTGACGGTGAGTAGTAGTGATGGGTGATGAGTTCAAACGCGTAATAAGTATCGATAATTAGAAAAATTAAATATTTATACCACATAGCTTGTCATAAAAACATTTTTTCGACTTGACATGTTCAATGGTTATGATTTGGTAATCACTATTGCCGTAACTTGTAGCTCCAAATAACTCATAACTCATAACTCATAACTCATAACTCATAACTCATAACTCATAACTCATAACT
>JBBJOD010000266.1:0-7181 GCA_037721715.1 Chitinophagaceae bacterium
GAAGTAGTGACATAGGCGGCGACCGATTTCCTTTTGAACATTTTTTTGCACGTAACACTGGTGGTGGTGGATATACATTCGGTACAGGTTTTTCCGCGACTTCCAATGCAAACGAAGTTTCACTGGCCAATGCTTTCATTACGTGGGAAAACATAAGAACATTGAATGCCGGGGTCGACCTTCAGTTATTCCAAAATCAGCTTTCTTTGTCTGCAGACTTGTTTGAAACAAATCGCTCAGGCATCCTTACCACTTCTTCAATTCCCGGTATACTTGGAATGACCGTTACTGAAAATGCCGGTGAAGTGGAAAGCAAGGGTCTTGAGTTGAATATGAATTTCGAGCGGCAGATTGGTAAGCTGATGCTTTCATTATATGGTAATGCCCTTTTCTCTGAGGACAAGGTGCTGGCTGAAAACGGGCAGGCAGGTTTGCCTGAATACCAGAGAACTATTGGACGTGTTGTAGGAAGCCGCCTCCTTTTTTTATCCGACGGGATATTTCAAAACCAGGCCCAGATAGATGCAAGTCCAAAACAGGTTTTATCCGGCAAAGTGGTAGCCGGTGATATAAAATACAAGGACGTTGGTGGTGCTGCAGGAAAACCTGATGGTATTGTAGACAACCTTGACCGGGTTCGGATCAATGAGCGGGATCAGCCCACGAGCTATTTCGGCTTTGGGACCACACTGGCTTATAAATTTCTTGACCTGGCCATACATATGAATGGAGCTTTGGGAAGGACGATAGATGTTCAGAGCATCGTGAACTCGGGACCAATAAGTTTTAACGCCGAAAGCATTAAAAGATGGACGCCTCAGACAGGCGCCACTGCTCTTTATCCCCGGTTAGGCATTGCCGATAGGGCTAATAACACGTCGGGTTCAGACTTCTGGCTTCAATCGGGAGATTATCTGAGGTTAAAAAATATTGAACTAGGTTTCAATTTCCCTTCTAAATTTTTGAATAAGTATAGCATCTCTAATGCACGTTTGTATGTGGGTGGTTTTAACGTTTTCGCCTTTGATAAGTTAGACCTCGATATAGATCCTGAAATTCCTTTTTCAGGCCGCGGCAGTGCATATCCATATATAAAAACTTTTTACTTAGGCTTACGCACCTCATTCTAATTAGCAACGTCGCCATTATGAAAAAGATTCAACTCATTATAACGATAGCTTTTTTAAGTGTTTTGGGATCCTGCAAAAAGGACTACCTCAGCTTTGATTATACGGATGGAAATATTCGAAATGAACAAGATATCTGGAAGTCGGACCGTAACACCCGTGGCTTTATCAGTAATGCTTATTTCGGACTTTTGAACCGGTACAATCTTGATGGCAATGGTTCTATGCTTTCGCAGGGAAGCGATGAGGCCGTAAACTCAAACTTAAATTCCTCGATCAACGTCTTTAATAACGATACCTGGGGCTCGCTACGTACCAATGACGATCAGTACAACAATATGTATAATTATTTACGCCGTGTAAATATATTTCTTGAAAATTCCGTGGGCAGTGGCGTAACACCCGCTACAGACATTCCAAGACTGAGGGGCGAGGCTTTCTTCCTAAGGGGACTTTATCATTTCGAACTGATGAAACGTTATGGTGCCATCATCCTGGCTACTCGCTCTTATGAAATTGCCGAGGACCTGGATCTTCCCAAGAATACACTCACCGAAGTAGTGGGTCAAATTGTAAAGGATTGCGATTCGGCAATTTTTGCCCTGCCTGTATCGCTGACCGACCTCGGTACAGGCGACAAAGGACGAGCAACCATTACTTCGGCCTTGGCACTTAAAGCCAGAACGCTTTTGTACGCCGCAAGCCCTTTAAACAATGAAAGTAATGACGTAACAAAATGGCAACAGGCAGCCGATGCGGCAAAATCGTTGATCACCCTCAATAAGCATTCTCTTTTATCGCTTGCCAATCTTCCCAACTTATGGAATTATGGTTCACAGGCTTATAGTGCAGAAGTTATTTTTGCTACGCAAGCCGATAATAACAACACGCTCGAATTGAATAACGCCCCTATTAGTTATGATGGTGCCCGCGGCCGAACAAACCCAACCCAGGAATTAGTTGATAATTTCGATATGAAAACAAGCGGTAAGTCAATAGCGGACCCCACTTCGGGCTATAATGCGGCTAATCCTTACGCCGACCGGGACCCGCGTTTGAATCTTTTCATCATGACCAACAACAGTTCCTTCAAAAGCAAAACGGTCGAAAATTTTGAAGGTGGAAAAGACAATGTACCTACCAATGTAAACAATACAAAAACTGGGTATTACATGCGAAAATTCCTGAGCGAAACCGCATTCTGGGGCCTTGGTACCGCAGGAAATGTAAGAAGGCCCTGGGTGATTTTCAGGTATGCAGAAGTGCTGTTGAACTATGCAGAAGCATTGAATGAGGCACAAGGCCCGGTAGCCGAGGTTTATACTTACATGAATCAGTTAAGGAGCCGTGCCACCATGCCTGCATTGCCAGCTGGTCTTTCCAAAGATGCTATGCGAACAATGATCAGGAAGGAACGGCAAGTAGAATTATGCTTCGAGGATCATCGGTTTTTTGATGTACGTCGCTGGAAGACAGGAGAGCAGGTCTTCAACAGGCCGGTAACAGGAATGCGCATTACCCGGAGTGGTACCACGTTTACCTATACCCGCTTCACTGTTGAGAACCGTGTTTTCAATTCAAAAATGTATCGGTTTCCCTTTCCGCAAAACGAGTTAAATAAAGTCACAAAGCTTGTTCAAAACCCAGGATGGTAAGGTGCTGACGGCTTTTCATAGCATCGCTTAGGTTGTTTTGTTTTGTCTCATTAATCAGATTCAAGCGTATGGATAGGTTGCATTACCCTTGGTTATTTCTCCTCGTTCAATTGTTGGGGCTTTGCGGCAACGCACAACTAACACAAAGAAACTTATTAAAAAAATACAAGCCGGAAATAGTAGCCCAAACGCTTATTCCTAACACCAAATGGCATCCTTTTCCAACCACACCCGTTGAATGGAAAGAGAAGGTTTCGGATAGTGTCCTTCAAAAGTTAATAAGAGCAGGTGAAGAGGCTTTGACAAAAGAGTTCCTGGCTATACCCGCCAGTGTTGCCATTGATTATGTGCGCAATGGTAACCGCAGTCGTTATGAAAGTATTTCGTTCGTCAAAAGAAAGCAGGTTTGGGACTTAATGCTTGCAGAAACCGTTGAGGGCAAGGGGCGTTTTACAGAAGCTCTCATTAATGGCATCTGGTCGATCTGCGAAGAGAGCTTTTGGGGCTCAACAGCGCATTTGGGGGGGCAGAAAGGCGGCAGTGGCTTGCCCAATGCAGCCGAACCGATTGTAGACTTATTCGCTGCAGAAACAGCCTCAACCCTTGCATGGACAGACTATTTCTTAGGTTCTGCGCTGGATAAGGCATCGAACCAGATCAGGCCAAGAATTACTTACGAGATAAAGCGCAGAATCCTCGATCCTATGCTAACGGCCAATTATGGTTACCTCGGTATAGGAAAACCGGAAGCTAAGTTGAACAACTGGGCACCATGGGTTATATCCAACTATATTACGGCTGCTTTATTAATTGAAAAAGATGAAGCGAAAAGAGTTAGTGCACTAATCAGGTCCATGAGCGTACTTGACCAGTACATTAACGGCCTGGGCGAAGATGGAAGCTGTGACGAGGGTCCCAGCTATTGGTTTGTTGCCGGGGGTAGCGTTTTTGATGCGCTGAATTTACTGGAGGATGCAACAGGAGGCAAGGTCAATATATATAACGAACCAATCATTAAAAAAATGGGCACTTATGTTTATAAAACCCATATCATAGATGAGAATTTTATAAATGTGGCCGATGCGCCAGCCAAATTTAAACCTGAAGGATTATTGCTTTATCGTTTTGGTAAATCGATAAGCGATGAAACAATGAAACGTTTTGGAAGCTGGGCATTTCGTACGTATGCTAATGATAAAAATAGTAGCGGGAGTGGTTCCCCATCAGCATGGAACTGCATGAGAAAACTATACAATCTCCAGGTTGCCGGAGAGGCGCAAAATTATACGGCTGAACAGCCATTAATTAAAGACGTGTGGCTATCAGATATACAACTTATGGTTGCCCGGGGCAATCGATTTTATGTGGCAACGCATGGAGGTCATAACGCCGAAAGTCATAACCATAATGACGTTGGAGATTTTATTATTTATGCCGATAACTACCCTTTGATTATCGATGTAGGTCGCGGAACATACACAGGCAGAACTTTTTCAAAAGAGCGATATAATCTTTGGTTCAATACCTCGGCTTTTCATAACCTGCCTACTATTAATGGATACCAGCAAAAGGAAGGACGAAAATTTGAAGCAACTGAGGTGACCTATAAAAACGACAAGGATAATCCAGGTCTCCAAATGAATATCGAAAACGCTTATCCCGCAGAAGCTGGCGTAGTTAGATGGCAGCGCACTATACAAATGGCACGCAAAAAAGCTGTTGTTATATCGGATGCCTATGAGCTCAAACAGTCCTCCTCGATGAGTACACAGTCCTTCATGACTACTTGCGGGGTAACCTTACTTACGCCGGGCAAAATAGGACTGCAATTGCCAAACAACAAGAATGTCATTTTCACTTATGATGCGACCCTCTGGGAAGCTTCGAAAGAGGTAGTGCCCTTGGAAACACAGGAAGACCAGGTATTTAAATCAACCTGGGATGGAAAAAATATTCAACGGATCCTGCTGAAGTCAAAAAAACCATTAGCTCAGGGCAAAGCCCGGTATAGCTTTAGTTTTTGATGTAAAAACAACGGAACTTGAGACCTATTAATTAGACTACTTAGTAATGAGACAGGGAGAACCACAAAGTAAAAATTCTATAGTCGGCATTACAGGAGCAATGAAATTTACGGCGGAAAAAGTATTACTGGCATTGAATAATCATCCGCCTGTGAAACAGAAGACAGTCGATAGGGTACCAGGCATGATAAAACACGTAGGTTATCGCCGCAATGCCCTGGCTGCCGGTTTACGTTCTGCTGTAGCCAACGTCATCCGCCTTATTGTTTCAAGGATGTTTAGACTTGTCCATGCACAATTATTATAGCCATTCTGGGCAATTTGGTCAGTAAGCCTGACTATTTACCATACATAAAATACTAAAAGATCTTCAAGATGAAAAAAATGACACTCACCAGCTTGTTATTTTGGATAGTGGTTGCATCAACGGCCCAAACTTCTAAAAAGGCGATGAATCAGTTGATCAACGACAACATGGTTTATGCGGCTAAGCAGTATAAAGTTTTAATGCAAAATACTCCACCGAAACTAATGCCGCGAAGCCTTGACTCAACAGGGAAGTTGGTAACAAGTAATACTAAATGGTGGTGCAGTGGTTTTTATCCCGGCACCTTGTGGATGATTTTTGATCATACAAAAGATACTGTCATTAAAGAAGAAGCATTAAAGAGATTGGCTTTAATGGAAGACATAAAGTTTTTCACAGGTAATCATGATCTGGGCTTTATGATGTATTGCAGCTTTGGAACGGCATACTCAATTACCAAGAACCCGGTCTATAAAGACGTTATAATTACAGCAGCCAACTCCCTTGCAACAAGGTACCGGCCAACAATTGCGTCCATTCAATCCTGGGACTCCGGCAAAAATTTTAAATGCCCCGTGATTATCGATAATATGATGAACCTGGAGCTGCTTGAATGGGCGGCTAAAAATGGGGGAGATAAAAAATTGCATGACATCGCCGTCAATCATTCTAACACAACAATAAAAAATCATTACAGGCCCGATTTCAGTTCTTACCATGTTTTGGACTATGATTTGAAAGCAGGCAAAGTGGCCCGTAAAATAACTCACCAGGGTTATGCTAATGAATCCGCCTGGTCGCGGGGACAAGCCTGGGGCTTATATGGTTTCATAGTTATGTACCGGGAAACGCGGAATAAGGGATACCTGGACCAGGCAAATAAGATTGCCTCCTTTATCCTTGATCATCCAAATCTTCCCGCAGATAAAATACCCTACTGGGATTTCAATGCCCCCGGCATGCCCAATGTAAAGAGAGACGCTTCTGCAGGAGCCATCCTGGCATCAGCCCTGCTTGAATTGGCACAATACTCAAAAGGAACAACGAAAAACAAATATATAGCGGTAGCAGAGAAGATAATCACAACACTGTCTAGTTCTACGTATCGTGCTCAACAGGGCACCAACGGCGGTTTTTTATTGAAACATAGTGTTGGCCATTTGCCAGGCAATTCCGAAATAGATGTGCCTCTCACCTATGCCGATTATTATTTTGTTGAAGCATTGATGCGGTACAAAAAATGGTATCTATAATTCTGAAACCATTTTTCGTGCTTGACATCGGAGCAATGAAAGTTGACTGAAAAAACATAATAGAGGATAAACCAAAATGAAGGCTTCACTCCGGGCTTTACCTTCATTTTGCTAGCAAACATTCCAGTGCTTTTCCCCTTTTCGTTTTAGGTGCTGAAGCAAGGTGGTCTGCAACTCATTGCCTCCTTATTCATTTGACTACCAGTTTGCAATTACAATGTTCGCCCAGACATTGGCGTGGTTTAAAAATTCAAATCTTTCTGCTGAGGCATTTAAAACCGCGGCATTAACAAAAACATATAAAAGGCATTAAAACAAAATTCATAATGGGAAAAATTTCCTATCGGCAAGGAGCCTGATGGATCTGTAACCTGTAAAAGTATTATGAGTTAAGCCCTCGTCATTAACAGAGGGTGCACCCGACGTCCGTATTACAATTCTTCTGTAGTTACAAGCACATCAACCCTTCGGTCAAGCGGATTTGAAATACCACCTGCCGCATTGCTGCTGGGATTTATATTCACCGTTATATTTTCATCCGGTAGTTTGTAGTGTTTAATCAGGTAGTTTTTTACATATGCTGCTCGCTTTTTGCTCAACGTTTCGTTCACTTTTATGTTGCCGGTAGCATCTGTAAAAGCCTTCAGTTCTATCACGATATTATTGTTGCCTTCGATGGCAGAACGCAAGCTCGCTAATTTGGATTGCTGTGCGACACTTGCTGTTGCTGAACCGCTGTTGAAATAGATACTCGTTGTACCTTTCGAGGGCGGCTTCTGAATGCCCTGAAGCTTTAAGGCAGCTAGTTCCCGGTT
>JBBJOD010000267.1:0-7180 GCA_037721715.1 Chitinophagaceae bacterium
AGTACATGAAAAAGAAGCCCCGGCAAGGCGACACCTCGGAATGTATAATGACCTTACTTTCCAGTATCCCGTCTCCATGTACAGCACCGCCGGCCCGGGTAGCAAGAAGTATACGCGGGGTAAGCAAGCTGATACAAGCGGGTATACATTCAACAACAAAGATATTCCGGATTGGGTTCGTGCCCAGCGTTTCAGCTGGCATGGTGTGGATCATATGTATGACGGAACAATTGAATTTGATGATTTTTACCAGAAATACCTGGAAACACTTTTAGGCGTCGATAATAGCATTGGCCGTGTTCTTGACTACCTGAAAGACAATGGCCTCGATAAAGAAACATTTGTTTTTTATATGGGAGATAACGGATTTGCTTTCGGCGAACATGGGCTAATAGACAAACGCCAGGCCTACGAAGAATCAATGAGGGTGCCACTTCTCGCACGCTGCCCTGGATTAATCCGGCCCGGCTTGAAACTAAAACAGCTGGTTCTTAACCTGGATATCGGGCCGTCTATCCTGGAGATGGCCGGAGTAAAGAAGCCGGTACAAATGGAAGGCACCTCTTTTCTCCCCCTTATAAAAGGCCAGCAGGCAGCCTGGCGAGACCGGATTTTCTACGAATACTATTGGGAAAATGCTTTTCCGCAAACACCAACACAATACGCCATCCGGACTAACCAATACAAATTTATCCGTACGCAGGGAATCTGGGATATAGACCAGCTTTTTGATTTGCAGAAAGATCCCTATGAAGTCAATAACCTGATTCGAAGTGCGCAACACCAGGACATCGCAAAGCAACTGAACAAAGAACTTTGGGACTGGCTGCAAGTAAGCAGGGGAATGCAGATTCCTTTGAAACGTATTAATAGCGTGAAGAATGATCATCTGTTTAAGGGAACATGGTGAGGAGCTGTCCGCCGACTGGCAAAAGCCCACCACTCATAAAGACTAAAGACCTATCATATGAAAATAAAAAATGCATTCGTATTTCTTATCCTCGTCCAGGCACTATGTGAAGAGGCCCGAGCAGGTGAGCACTACCGGAAACCGCCTGTCTTTTCCAGGATGGATGCGCAGCAGGACATCATCATTAAAGGCAGGGTATCAGACGCATCAGGCAATCCTTTAAACGGTGTAAGTGTGGCTGTAAAAGGTAGTAAGGCAGCCACGTCAACAAACGAAAGCGGCAACTTTTTACTGGCGGTTCCAAATGCAAATGCAACGTTGGAATTTTCTTTTGTAGGTTTCAACACAGAAGTGTATTCATTAGAAGGAAAAACCAATGTCAACATCACCTTAAATGTACTGGCATCCTCTATGGGAGAAGTAGTAGTGGTAGGCTATGGCACACAGAAAAAAAGCGTAGTAACCGGAGCTATTTCCAGCGTAAAGGCAGCAGACCTCGAGAACCAGCAAATTGGAAGGGTGGAGCAGGCATTGCAGGGAAGAACTTCTGGATTAACCATTGCTTCGAGCTCCGGCTCCCCGGGATCAGCCTCAACGGTAAGGGTAAGGGGCACTACGTCTTTAAACGGAGCAGCAAGCAACCCGCTTTATGTAGTGGATGGCGTGGTGGTCGAAATAGGTGGAATAGATTATCTTAATCCCAGCGATATTGAATCGATAGAAGTGCTGAAAGACGCGGCTTCGGCAGCCATTTATGGTGCACGTTCTTCGGCAGGTGTGATATTGGTGACTACTAAAAAAGGAAAAGCAGGAAGCATTCGCGTTAACTACAATGCCTATTATGGAACACAGGCGCCAGCCAAAAAGCTGGAACTCTTAAACGCCACCCAGTATGCGCAGTTAAGCAATGAACAATCAGTAAACGGTGGGGGTGCCAACATCTTTGCCAATCCATCTGCATTGGGCGAAGGAACCGACTGGCAGGATTTGATTTTTAATAACAATGCGCGCATCCAGAATCATGAGGTAAGCATCAGTGGTGGAAGCGAAAAATCAACGTTTTATACTTCCTTCGGATTGTTCGATCAGGAGGGAATTGTAGGAACGGCAATATCAGGGTTCAAACGATATAATATCCGCCTCAATTCAACGCACAAAATCAAAAGCTGGCTAACCTTTGGGCAGAACGTAGGTTATTCACATATAAAGAGTACAGGAGGCTTTGGCGGAAATTCTGATTTCGGAGGACCTCTCAGTTCGGCCATCAATCTCGATCCTATTACACCAGTAGTGGTTACTGACCCGGCTGTTATTAACTCGGTTCCTTATTCAACCCAGCCAGTCATAAGAGATCAGCAAGGCAACCCCTATGGTGTATCTCCTTACGTACAACAGCAAATGACAAACCCGGTAGCGTATATACAAACACGCCTGGGAAATTATGAGTGGAACGATAACATTGTTGGCAATGCCTATGTAGAAGCTGAGCCTGTTAAAGGTTTAAAACTGCGTTCAACAGTAGGCGCGAAGTTGGGATTCTGGGGATCGGAATCTTTCACCCCGGTATTTTTTCTTAATTCAAATGTACAAAGCACACAAACAGCATTTGTTCGTGACAGGCAGCAGATTTTTAACTGGAACCTCGAGAACACTCTTGCTTACAGCCGGCTTTTTAACGCACACCAGGTAACTGTATTGTTAGGACAGGGAGCTTACCTGGATAACAACAGCAGCGGGCTTAACGTTGCCTACTATAATCTACCTGTAACAACTTTCGAGGATGCTTCTATGAACTATGGAACTTCCGCCGCTAATAAAAACGCCACCGGCTACGAAGGCATCCAACACAAGGTGAGTTCCTTATTTGGAAGGCTGACCTATAATTTTAATGAAAAATATCTCTTCACCGGTATCATAAGAAGAGATGGCTCTTCGAGGTTTGGATCAAATAATAAGTTTGGATACTTTCCTTCCGCCTCCGTTGGATGGGTAACCACCAAAGAAGGCTTCTGGCCAGCCAACCATGTGGTGAACTTTCTCAAATTCAGGGGTTCTTATGGCATCACCGGCAATGATGTATTGGGCGACTTCCGGTACCTGTCTACTGTAAGCAGCGGCAGAAATTACCCTTTCGGCACCACCTATAATATCGGTTACAGCCCCGATGCGCCGTCGAACCCGGATCTCAAATGGGAGGAGACCAGCCAGTTAAATATCGGGCTGGACGCCACTATTTTCCGAAACTGGAGCCTTAGTTTTGACTGGTACAAAAAAACAACAACGGGTATCCTGCAAAAGGTAGTCTTTCCTTCTTATGTAGGCGCTACCGGGTCATCGTTTGGAAATGTTGCCGATATGGACAACAAAGGAATGGAATTGGAACTGGGTTATCACAAACAGTTGGGTAAGGTACGGTTCGATCTAAAAGGAAACGTATCATACCTTCAAAATGAAGTAACTTACCTTGGTGAAGGAAAGCGTTTTATTGAAGGAGAAGCCAGGGTTCAAAATGCTGCCTACACCATCACCCGCACAGCCGTGGGACATGCAATTGGTTCTTTCTATGGCTTCCAGACTGCAGGAATATTTCAAAACCAGGCCGATGTGACCAATTATAAAAACAAGAGCGGTTTGCCTATTCAACCCACTGCCAGGCCCGGAGATTTCCGGTGGTCCGACATCAACGAAGATGGGCTGATCGATGCAAACGACCGCGCCTTTACGGGGGATCCTACTCCGAATTGGTCTTATGGGTTTTCTTTTAACGCTTCATGGAATGGTATCGACCTGTTATTGTTCGGACAGGGAATCGCCGGCAACCAAATTTACCAGGCATTGCGCCGTTTAGATATACCAACCGCAAACTGGCAAACGGAAACATTAGCCAGGTGGACAGGTGAAGGAACCTCCAACGCCTACCCGAGGCTGACTACAAACGATGCCAACAAGAATTTCTCAAACCCTTCCAACTTCCACTTGGAAAATGGTGATTATTTCCGGGTAAAAACATTGCAGGTAGGTTATACCTTTACGCAGGATTTCATTACCAGGATCGGCTTACAAAAAGCGCGCATTTATCTAAGCAGTAATAACCTGCTGACCATTACGCGGTACACCGGCTTCGACCCGGAAATAGGGGGCAGCAGCTATGGCATAGACCGGGCGATCTACCCCCAGTCAAGGTCACTTATTGCAGGTCTTAATTTAAACTTCTAAAATTTCAGTATGAAAAATAATTTTTCTAGGTCTTTTGTGATCTTTATTCCAGTGTTATTCCTCTTCGTTATCTCATGCAAAAAAGATTTTTTGACAGTTGATCCACGGGCAACACAGGTAGAAGCAAATTATTACAAGAATGCATCCCAGGTTTTCAATGGCCTTGTTTCAGTGTACGATCCACTGGCATGGGAAGCAGTAGGGGGGTACACCAGTTTTGCCAGCCTAAACGCCGCATCAGACGACTGCTATGGCGGAGGCGGAAGTTCTTCTGATGTACTATTTATTAATGTGATGAATAACTACACACTTGATGCCGCCACAGGCCCCCAGGGTGATTATTGGTCAAGGGGTTTTACAGGTGTCTCCAGGGCCAATACTTTACTATCCAAACTGGAAGGAAAAAGTGAAATAACCGGCCTGGCAGATGCTACCAGGAAAAGATACATTGCCGAGGTAAAATTTTTGAGAGGGTATTATTATTTTGACCTTGTTCGTTTATTTAAGAATATCCCTTTGTTTACAGCGCCACTTGCAGCAGACGAAATTTATAAAGCAACCCAGGTTCCGCCAGCCGATATTTATGCACAGATTGAAAAAGACCTGCTGGCTGCCATAGCAGAAATCAACCTGCCTAATACGGTAGCCCCTGCAACGGAAGGCGGCCGCATAACAAAAGGAGCCGCATACGCATTACTGGGAAAGGTTTATTTAAATGAGAAAAAATGGACGGAGGCTGCAAAATCTCTCGCGGAGCTGAATGGTAATCCGGGAACGATGGGCAAATTTGGTTATCGGCTGTTGACCAGCTTCCCTGAAATTTTTAGGCCGGATAATAAATACCACACAGAGTCAGTCTTTGAGATAGGACATACTTCACTTGCAGCCAACACCGGTAACGAGCCTTTAAACCAGAGAGAAGGTATGCTGGTCAGCCTGATGTTCGGACCCAGGAGTTACAGCGGCATCCTGTACTATTCAGGGTTTGGTGCTAACCCGATTACTCCCGGTTTATTTAATTTGATTCATTTTGATCCGCGTTACAAGGCAACTGTTGCCGATGTAGACAGCCTGGTAAAATTGAACAAAGCTAAATACGTACCCGGCTATATGAATACCGGTTACTTTATTCAAAAATTTGCGCCACAACTTGCGTATCAGTCAACCGGAGCCGGTAAAGCAAACCAGAATTACCCGCAGAACTACATCGAGATACGTTTAGCCGATACCTACCTGATGGAAGCGGAAGCGCTGGTTTTGGGCAGTGGAGACGTTACAAGGGCCGCGACTCTTTTGAATGCAGTACGTTCACGGGTAGGACTAAGCGCCGTACCTGCAACGATCGACAACATCTATGCAGAACGCCGGTTGGAACTGGCCACAGAAGGGCATCGCTGGTATGATCTCGTTAGAACAGGGAAAGCTGCTACCATCCTGGCTTCAAAGGGATTTGTGGCCGGCAAAAACGAGCTATTGCCCATTCCGCTGGCAGAACTGAATAATACCAAACTGGTTCAAAATCCTGGATACTGAATAAAATTACAACAATGTCAAATAAATTATCACGCAGAAACTGGAGCAAATTATCTCTTACCGGGTTGGCTGGCATAATGCTTCCTCCAGGAATATTATCCGTTACAGGATCTTTCGCCGGTTCCGGTGTATTACCGCATACGGCAGGGGCCGCCGGCGTTATTATAGGCGTTCAGTCTTACAGCTTCAGAGACAGGAGCCTGGACGAGATGATCAAGGCGATGAACCAACTTGGTTTAAAGAGTTGCGAGCTCTGGCAGGGGCATGTAGAACCTGCGGAATTGATGTGGAAGCCCAATACAAGTCCTGAAGAAATGAAAAGGAAGAACGAGGGATTGAAAGCATGGCGTTCGACTGTCACCATGGATGAAATCAAAAAAATTCGGGATAAAATAAATAATGCAGGTATCACCATCCAGGCTTACAATGGTCCATTTGCAACAAGAGACAGTGATGAGGAATTTGAATTGGTTTTCCGCACAGCGCAGGCGCTGGGTACTGATTCAATCACAACTTCCGCAACGGTGGATGTGATGAAAAGAGTTGATGTGTTAGCCCGGAAATACAAGATAAAAGTAGGCATGCATAACCATGCTAATATCAAAGATCCCAATGAATTTGCTACGCCGGAAAGTTTTATGCGCGGAATGGAAGGCAATTCGGAATTTATCCGGATCAACCTGGATATCGGCCATTTTACTGCAGCAGATTATGATGCTGTTGACTTCATGAAAAAGTACCACGAGAAAATCATTTGTATTCACTTAAAAGACCGTAAGAAAAGCCAGGGCGCTGGTGTTCCTTTTGGAGAAGGTGATGCGCCGATAGCGCAGGTGTTAAAGTTGATAAAGGAAAACAAGTGGCCTATCCCGGCAAATATTGAGTATGAATATAAAGGTACCGACACAATAGCTGAAGTAAAAAAATGCCTGGAATATGCCAATAATGTTTTAGCCTGATAGTAAACCTGGTGTTGAGATTTATTGGTACGCCATTTCAAACCTTTGAAATTATTTGAATCATGGAGACAGATAAGACACGGAACTATACAGTGCTTCTTACTTGCCTCCCTATCGTTTGTTACATATTAATAATCAGTAAATAATCAACCAAGCTTTTTATGATCAAACTTTTTTGTTTGTTTACCGGTATATTGTTATTGGTAATGATAAGTAATATGAGGGCACAACCTGGCAGAGTTGTGGCCAGGCCGAATATCCTGTTTATCATTTCAGATGATCACGCCTACCAGGCTATCAGCGCCTATGGAAGCAAAATAGCGAAAACCCCCAATATTGACAGGATAGCAAAAGAAGGTGCCATTTTCAGGAACTCTTTTGTTACCAATTCGCTTTGCGGCCCCAGCAGGGCTACATTGTTGACCGGCAAGTACAGTCACATGAATGGCTACAAAGCGAATGAAGAGAAATTTAATGTAAACCAGACCTTGTTCTCTGATCTTCTGCAACAAAACAAATACCAGACAGCCTGGATTGGAAAATGGCACTTGGGTACATTGCC
>JBBJOD010000268.1:0-7173 GCA_037721715.1 Chitinophagaceae bacterium
TAATTGCGGCTTTTCAACAACACTACATAGTCATCTCAATTAAAAATTATTAATTAACTAATCTTATGAAAAAACGTACATTTTCAGTGGTTGGCTTTTTCCTTATCTTGATAAGCAGCCCGGCCTTTGCACAAAAGCTTAAAGGAATTGTTACCGGAGGCAATGGGCAGCCCATTTCTTCAGCCAACATAGTAGAAAGTGGTAGCCGGGGAATTATCACCAATGAGCTGGGTGAATACGAACTTACCCTCACCAGTGGTAAACATAAAATTGTCTTTTCTTCTGTTGGATTCGAGAGTAAGACAATTGACATTTCGTTAGAAGCAGGAGAAACAAAAACACTCAATGTTGATCTTGCAATTAATTCATCACAGCTAAATGAAATCGTGGTAACTGGTACACGCTCTGTTGGACGAACTAAACTTGAAACACCATCACCTGTAGACGTGATAGACATGAAAGCCTTAGCCGGCCCTTCACCCCAGGTAAACCTAAACCAGATCCTGAACTTCGTCGCCCCTTCATTTTCCTCTAACACGCAATCAATTACAGACGGTAGCGATCACATTGACCCTGCATCGTTAAGAGGCCTGGGAGTTGACCAGGTATTGGTATTGGTTAATGGCAAACGCTTTCATAAAACTTCTTTATTAAACCAAAATGGATCTGTAGGCAGGGGGCAGGTTGGCTCTGACCTGAATGCTATTCCTGTTGCTTCGATAGACCGGATTGAGATATTACGTGATGGTGCCGCCGCCCAGTATGGTTCAGATGCTATTGCAGGGGTAATTAATATTATTCTTAAAAAGCAAACCCAAAACCTGGAGGCTACTGTTTATGGCGGCGCTTTTGCAACCGGAAAACAACACCTGGCTCCTGGCACCGGATGGGACGGTAAACAACTACAGGTATCGCTTAACTACGGCATTCCCTTAAACAAAGAAGGTGCTTTTATCAATGTGAGCGGAACTATAGATGATAGGGGATATACTAACCGGCAGATAGCCTATTATGGCAGTATATTCAAGGATTATAATAACCCGCAATTGTATCCTGCACCTACTGGTAGAGACATTACAGAAGAGGAGCTGGCTAGAAGGGGACTTACGCGGTCTGATTTTAACATGAAGGTAGGCCAGTCTGCTTTAAGAAACAGCACTGTTACCTTCAACTCCGTCATTCCTTTTGCAAATAAACAATGCGAATTCTATTCATTCGGTAGCATCGGTTACCGCCAGGGTCGCTCTGCAGGCTTTTACCGGTTGCCTTACAACTACAGAAACATACCTGCAATTTATCCCATTGGATTTTTACCTCATATTAACACCCGGATATTCGATATCAGCTTCGCAGCTGGCATCAGGGGCAAGTTGGCCGATTGGAATATTGATTTTAGCAATATCTACGGAGGTAATAAAATGTTGTATATCATCGACAATACTTTAAATTCTTCCCTGTTGGAAAAATCACCCACCAGGTTTAACGCCGGCGGCCATGCGTTTTATGAGAACACTACGAATTTTGATATTTCCCGCAAATATGAAAACATTGCAAGTGGATTAAACCTCGCCTTTGGAGCCGAGCATCGATATGAAAATTACCAGATCATTGCGGGTGAGGAAGGGTCGTGGAGAAACTATGGCATGAAAAAAAGGTACGTAACATCCAGGGGAGACACTTTGCTGGTAGACGATGTGAATGGAGATGTGCCCACAATATTTGATCCTTTCTCTGGAAGTGTGCGGGCAGGCGGGTCACAGGTGTTTCCTGGTTTTAAAAATTCGATCAATCAATTCAGGAACAGCTATGCAGGTTACGCAGACGCAGAGCTGGATATCACAAATGACCTGTTGCTTGGTGCCGCCCTGCGCCATGAAAACTACAGTGACTTTGGCAACACAACCAACTTCAAAGTAGTGACCCGATATAAGATTGGCAATGACTGGGCAATTAGAGGTGCTTACAACACTGGTTTCCGTGCACCATCGCTTCACCAGATCTTCTATCAAAATACCAATACCTTAACGGTAAATGGCATCCTGAGGGAAGTGGGCACTTTTTCCAACGACAGCCGTGCCGCTAAATTGTTAGGCATGCCCCAGCTAAAGCCGGAACAATCCAAAGGCTTTACAGCCGGACTGACGGGCAAACTAGGGAAGCTTGAAATGAGCTTTGATTACTACAACATTTTTGTTAAAAATCGTGTAGTGGTCACCGGTACTTTTGCAGGCGACCCCAATGGCAGCAATGTAGACAGGGAGATTTACACCATCCTGCAACAGGCTAACGCCGGTCTTGCCACTTTTTATGTAAATGCAATAGATACAAGAACCCAGGGACTTGACATAGTGCTGTCTTATAAAGAACGTTTAGGTATGGGCCTGTTCAATGTAGACTTATCCGGCACTTTCTCAAAAACAAAGAAAGAAGGGGCCGTGCATACTCCGCCTTTGCTTGAATCGAAGTCTGACATTTTCTTTAGTGAATCCAGCCGGATTGTATTAGAAGAACTGGCACCAAGAGAAAAAATAAACCTTACCTTAGGTTATAAGGTTGGTTCCTGGAACTTTTTTTTAAGAAATGTTCATTTTGGCCCTGTAACTGAACTGTCTGATACCCCGGCAGACCAACAGGTATATTCACCCAAGTTGATTACAGATCTTTCCATAAGTTATGCTATCATAAAAACGATCCAGCTAACCGTTGGTTCTAACAACTTGTTAGATATTTACCCGGATAAAACCTTGAGTCCTGACTATGTAGACAATGGCCGGTTTGTGTACTCTGGCAGCGCACACCAGTTTGGAGCAAATGGCCGGTTTGTCTTTGCCAAAGTCGGCTTTCGATTATAATTGAATGCTACATGGGTAACGGATAGGGTGGCAATCCCGGACATGCCAGGCCTATAAGCCGGGAACCAAGCTGGCAATAAATTTCGGACGCACTCTCATTTTGGAGGCTTGCTCAAACGCAAACGCCATGCTTATCAGTTCA
The DNA here is from genome assembly GCA_037721715.1 of Chitinophagaceae bacterium. Taxonomy (GTDB): domain Bacteria; phylum Bacteroidota; class Bacteroidia; order Chitinophagales; family Chitinophagaceae; genus JADCRZ01. The sequence goes on from JBBJOD010000268.1 coordinate 2,995, forward strand.
GCTTCTTTATAAGCGCCTCCTATGAACGAAAGTCCAACAGGCAATTCGTGCAGGGTGCCCATTGGCACCGTAATATGCGGGTATCCTGCCATTGCTGCCGGCGGACAAAAATAGAAACCGGTATCATAATCCCCATTGATCAAATCTATGCATCCTGCCAAACCGATACTGGTGGCACAAATGGCATCTAGACCGGAACCTGCCAGCAGGTTGTCAATGATTTTTTTTGCGCCCATTGATTTTTGTAAAGCATCGGTGTATTTCTTGCTATTAAGGCCCTCCTTCGCTTCACATCTTTCCAGCGTTTCCTGCTTGAAGTAAGGCATCACTTTCGCTTCATGCTCTTTATTAAATGCGATAACATCGGCAAGCGACTTCACTTTGGCATTGGCGTTAGACAGGTAACGGTTTAACCCATCTTTAAACTCGTATTGCAATACTGTATACTCCGCTGCACCCAACTCTCTTGCTTGCTTTAATAACTCTATTTCAACAATTACAGCTCCCTGTTTTTTCAATAAATTGATAGCCTGTTTAAACAGGTCAACTACCCCTTCGTGTCCTTTTAAAAAATCCTTTTCAATACCAATTTTTTTACCCTTCAATCCATTGACATCCAGAAATTTGGTATAGTCAACTGACGACTTTCCCCTGCTTTCACTGGTAACTGCGTCTTCTGCATCAATTCCGGTAAGTGCACTTAGCAAGATGGCGGCGTCCTTTACCGTTCTTGCCATCGGGCCCGCAGTATCCTGGGTTTTTGATATCGGGATGATTCCACTACGGCTCAAAAGACCTACCGTTGGTTTGATACCCACGACTCCACATAAAGAGGAAGGCGCTATTATAGAACCGTCTGTTTCCGTGCCAATGGCAACCGCACACAGATTCGCTGCTACAGCCGCCCCTGACCCCGAGCTGGATCCTGACGGATTTCGGTCGAGTACACACGGATTTTTGGTTTGGCCGCCTCTGCTGCTCCATCCACTTGCAGACCTGGAAGACCTGAAATTTGCCCACTCACTCAGGTTTGTCTTGCCTAAAATTACGGCACCGGAGACCCTTAGTTTCTGAATGATGAACGCATCCCTGGAGGCGATGTTTCCTACCATCGCTAACGAGCCGGCAGTAGTCATCATCTTATCTGCTGTGTCGATATTGTCTTTTACCATTACCGGTATTCCATGAAGGGGGCCACGAATTTTACCTGCTTTCCGCTCCTTATCCATTTCATCCGCAATTGCCAGGGCATCAGGATTTACTTCTATCACTGAATTGAGTTCAGGACCTGCCTTGTCAATAGCTGCTATCCGTTTCAAATACAGATCCGTAATGGACCTTGAAGTAAACTTTCCTTCCTGCATCATTTGTTGCAGGTCGTCGATCGTTTGCTCGTTTAGTTCAAAATCGTCTGAAGGTGCGCCCGGTAATTTTTCCGCATTGTTTGTCATTTCATTGGATGTACCCGAACACGAAGCTGCTGAAAATGCCGTAAATGTTAAGCCGGCTACAGAGCCTTTTTTAAGAAACCTCCTTCTATTCATAAAAAATTTATTTTAAGTGGCTTCAGGATTAATACACAAATCGTACTGGAAACTTGTATACCGGAAAAGATCTGGTGCTGAGCATATAAGTTCTTATTTTACCCCGAACCACCATTGTTTGAATTGTTGCTTTTCATTTGCAAGGAATACAGTCTCTCCAATAATGGGTGTCACTAAGGGTATAAGATTTTGTAAATTTTTATTCAACTCAGTGACTTTAATCAGAGGCTCATCCCAGGGATGATTTACCATCACAAATTTAGAAGAGTGAACGGGAATAATCTTTTGGCTTTGAAGTCCTGTGAAATAATAATTTGAATTTCCAATTTAAAATTCACCCTGCCTTCAATCAAGTACGAGCGCTGTTTTTTAAACAAATCAAGTTTCACGATCTTTTCGATTCCCTAATTTAAATATATTCTTAATGTGCTTTTGTGCAAGGCGCACCCACCCTAACCTCTCCGGGGAGAGGCTTTTGGGTCAGCCCGACTAATTTGAAGCACTATTCCGGGTAAACACTGATTCGCTTTGCCTTGTGAAAACCCGCCCTGATCACTGCCGAAATGCTTAGCTGCAAAACCACCTTTTTGGTGACATAATCCAGTTCAATAATTTTTCCGCCAAATCCCTGCTCATTCTTCACCCGGTTACCCGGACAAAACAACACATGATTGCTGCCAGGCATAAACTGTACGCTTGAAACAATGGGTGCAAATGTTTCCAACCCGCGATCTTTGCCATATTGCCATACTTGTTGAATGGTCATATCTTTAGCATTAATACGATATTCAACCGCCCGGCTGTATTTCGGAAGCGCGGGATCATAATTCCTGCTATCACCATTATCAAAGAACATAAAATTGCCATCAGGAAGTGCAATGCTCGAATGCTGATACCAGGTCCATTCGAAATCAGGATGATTTTTTGTTCCGTTCAGTACTGCAGTGTCGGTGATCCTACTTCCATCATATGCAAGTGGTGTAAGTAGAAACCGGTCAAGTTCTTCGCCTCTCCGGTTGCGCGTCCAGCCCTTATGCGTAGCCAGGATCCATTTGATCTTATTTTCAAATGTGAGCTTGATCACACCCTGGTGGCGGCCTGAAACAATGATCGTATTGTCTGTAGAATCATATAACACGGCGTTCACATGAATCCAGTCATCAGGAGTTTCAATGAGTGAAAACCGGAATTCATCCAGCGACTCTTTCAGGTCCCACACGGTACTGATTGCCCCTGTTCGCCTGTTGATTTCAATAATATAATCTTCTATCGTTTCGATGCCTTCGAAATTTTTACTCCCTGTTTTTGTAACCGAAACGATCAGGTTGCCATCGGGCTTTTCATCAACCTCATGATGAAATTCGTACCCGGTTTTCGACAAATCCCAGGTATGCATGACTGTGCCCACCAGGTCGATCTCGTATATTTTTTTAGACCGGACGTCTCCGAAATAGAAATTTCCGTTTCTCAGGCGTTTGAGTCCGTTGTTATATGCCAACCGGTTAAGTTCTTTGTGGGTAGAATAATTTAGTAGCCACCTGACTTCACCATAATTGTCTAGCATTAAGGGAATCTGCGGATTAACAGTAGAAAGATTACTAACGAGCAATAAACCTTTTTCAACCTGGCCGGGCTGAAATACATCTGCTATGATCGAAGTGGGGAGATTCGGAGGAAGTGCGCCGATGCGGATATTCAGCGTTGTTTTAGCGACCGTATCTCCCTTATTGGAGATCAGCCGGATGTTCACTGTGTTTAGATATTCGCTGTATAACCCGATTACCTGGACAGCATGATGGAGGCCATAATCATTAAAGACATGTTCGACATCCGTGTCAGGCCCGTGTTTTCCCTGTATTTTAATAAACGTTTTGCCGTTGACGGTTGATGAAAAAAGCACCAATGCTGTTAGTGGTGCATATCCCGAAGGATTGATAATGACGGAGTCGATGGAGATAAGCAGTGGTGGGTTTATGGGCGGCTGATGAGGGTTGTCGGGCTTTCTACAACCGATGGCGGTTGAGATGAGTACTGCGACTAAGATGAAAAATCTTGGCATTAGTTTGGTTTTTTACCGGATGGATTTTTTACAAATGGATTTATGTGACTATTTGGTGGTTCCAAAAGTAACAGATCTGTTGTGGCAAATTTAGTATCTACTGAAGTATAAATTCAAAGTAGTTTCGCACTGGGATGCAAAGCCTATGGCATATGTTGAATAGACCGCAGTAACCTTGTCAATTCAAGTATTGAACCCGAGGCAGGCAAAATATGTTAATGACATTTTCGTATTTCGAAGGTATCGGGTGATCATAAAAATAACCGTTCCCGGAGCTGTCGCTTACCCAAATTCTGCTTTATGTTTCATCATATTGTTATGATCGGGCATTCATTGGTGGGGCTTACTAAAATTAAGGTGGGTGAGTCCTGTGTTTCCGATTTTGCTCGGAGCCGTGTTTCTCAGAAGTAGCTGGTATGTTTTTGTTACTAATGAAATTATGCACCTTCGGATGAAGGAAGTAAGCTACTAAAACCTCCAATCGGTGGTCGACAACCCCCGAATTAAATCTTACGCATACAGAATTTTAATCGATTCCACCGTATCTCTTATACGCATTTTGTGGAGCTCATAAAA